>CAYTJC010000127.1:0-5612 GCA_964437875.1 uncultured Dysgonomonadaceae bacterium | reverse complement strand
TATGAAGGATAGACAAAATGGCTTATAAGATTGAAGACATCGACTGGGGCAAGATGCCAGAAGGCGCTACAAAGTTTTCGCTTGAGGATGAAGTGTTCATTTTCTGCTGGTATAATAAGGAGGGAGAGTGGACTGATCTGTGCGGGGACACATGGCGGGATGAGTTTTTTGATGGCGTAGGGGATATGGAGTGTAATCGGGAAAGATTCAAGGTGAGTGATTATCACCCTTCTGCCACCAAATTAACCTTGAGTGATGCAGATAAAGTTAAACATTTCTTAAAGGAATTATCTGAATTATCTAATAAGTATAAAATTGAGATTTCTGGTTGCGGATGCTGTGGTTCTCCGAGCCTGCACACTGAAGATTTTGCTGCGGGGGGTTGTTACACTGTAAATAAGGATAACGATTTCCTAGAATATAGTTAGGAAGAATAAACAAAACGGCTTAAGTTTACACATCTATAAAGTTAGAAGGAGAGTAATATGGAATACGGTAACACTACTGTTGAGGTTGAGGAATACAAAGACTTTTTTATCTTCTACGTGGACTATGATATCCCCGAAGATTTGGATGAAGACGGGGACGGGGACTGGGAGCATACCGCACACATTGTGGCACATGTTAAATCCGAGGATGTCTCCGTGGAGGATGGGAGCATCAATATTAAGAAGATTTCAAAATTACAAGTATCTGATGGTGGATTTTACAACTCCATCTTGGATGAGAGTGAGTCAATTGACTCAGAGAACTTCGAGAACTACGAAGTGGTGGAAATTATTGAATCCACTATAAGCAAAAGTAGTATTGAGTTTGTGTCTGAGTGTCTTGCAGGGGGTTTATAAAATCCGTATGCTCAAGGCTAAGACACTTAAGAGTTTAAACCAAGTGGGTGTATCCAACAAAATGTATAAATAACCTAGAAAGCCTCTAGCACAGTAATTGGTGTTGGGGGCTTTGTTGTTTGCACAGTAAACACACCATAAAATCAACGATCTGATCCTGCCCCCACCTACCATATCAAGTACGCCAGAAAGCCCTTGTTGCCCCTTAAATTAGCTTAGAACAATGGTTGACATTTGATGTGTAGGTGGGGATAATAACCTACACACAAACACAGAAGGTGGAGTATGGAAAACACGCATGATATTAAAGACTATAAAGAATCTATGAACAACATGGTTAAACTGGTCAGACATGAGGGTGTGGATAGGGAGGATGTCTGTGCGATAGGATTCTTCTCTAATAAAAATAAATGTGAGCGCTTTATTCTTATAAAGAATGGGGATGTCCGTAGTACTCGTAAATTAGAGAAAGGTAAATAATATGAATAAACTGGGATATTACGCTGAATGGGCTTGGAATACATGGTTTGGCCTTTTGTGCATCTCTGGTAAATACTCCAAGGAATGGGATGAAAAGCTAAATCAAATACTAGATACGGGAGGCTTCAGGTTCGACAAACACGTTATGTATTATAAGAATTATGAAGTTTGGGTGGCCAATCGGTTTTTCCCTTATGGCTATCTTTTCTCAAAAGACCGCAAATGTATGGTGGAAAGGTACAGACCCAAAGTGTCAACGATGGTGCGGTTGGCCATGCTGCAAGATGAGTGGGAGAAGAATAATGTTAAAACTAAGAAACAAACAACATTAGACATTATTAAAAACATTGAGGTTGGAGAATCAGAATGAACGAAATCAACGAAGAAATTAAATTAACACTAAACATGATGCAGGGAGACGTTGACGAAGGCGCACACAGCGAGTTACAATCTCACTTGTACAGCTTACTAGAAATGAAGCGCAATGAGCTTCAGCAGAGGTTGTCTGGGCGGTCTTGGGTAGAGCCTGATTTAGTAGAGCTTGCTAAGCCTCTGTCAACCGAGGATCTAATGGATGGCGGGTGGTGGTGTGCTGATACGAGCGAGGACGCGCTAAAGGCATTTATTTTATATGGCCTTGACTCAAACAATGACGGTATTCTCTGGGATGGATCATATTACGCATGTTTTCTCTTTAAGAGTGGTTTTAATTTGCTAGACCGTGGATCTGAAAAACACACTTCCGAGCTTAAAGAGATCCACCGTATCGGTATTGATTTTTATTGGGGTGAAAAATGACATTTGAAGAATGGGCAGAGATAACTATACAAGCACCTTTGCGCGGACACGCGCAAGCAGGCAGTGAATATGTTGAGGGGCACAAAAAACACATACTGACTATTGCGAGGAGCGCTTGGAAGCAAGCTATAAAGAATCGCTCTGTAAGTGTCGATGTGTCTACTTGTGATGAGGATGGTAGCCACCGTATTTACGCTGTACTTACTGGCGAGGAGGAAGGCGACACTTTGCTGGCTATATATGAGAGTAAAAACTTCTAGCTAGGGTTTATGCCAACCTAGTAGACTGCAAATAAACCTCGTTGAACAAGCTTATGGAGAAGGTTTGTGGTGGGGGATTAAAGTATAAAATAAAGTGATACGGTGTGTAACTTAACACCTCAAACACAAGGATTCCTAAGCCTTTATAAGCTGTCCTAGCGGTTTTTAATGGTGAGGGAGTAGTAACACCAAGGGTAGTGCTAAAGAGGCCATAAATAGGCTTATAAAGACTTACAATTAGAATATTCCTATAAGCCCTCAGCATCGACTTGGTGTTGGGGGCTTTCTTCTATCTACAGTATGTGCCATAGTAGTGCCCACACAAACAGAAATATCTAGTATTTATAAGGAGATATGAAATGGTAAACAAGAGGTGGTTGGTATATGGAGTTGGTATTAATGATGCTGATTATGTTGTTAAGAAGTATGAGATAATCGTGGATGATGGTGGTAAACAGAAGCAGAGGTTGGTTTGGTTTTGTCCTTTCTATCGAACTTGGGAGAATATGCTTAAGCGTTGTTATTCTGTTATATTTCAAGATAAGCAACCAACTTACAGAGGCTGCACAGTTTCTGAGGAGTGGAAGACGTTTAGTAACTTCAAAAGTTGGATGGAGTGTCAAGACTGGGAGGGGATGCAACTGGATAAAGACATCCTGTTTGAAGGAAATAAAGTTTACAGCCAAAAGACATGCGTCTTTGTAACAAGAGCGGTAAACATGTTTACTATTGATGGTGCTGCTAAGGATGAGTGTTTACTTGGGGCGTGTTGGCATAAGGGAAATAACAAGTTTATATCAAGATGTTGCAACCCCTTCACGAAGAAACGAGAACACCTTGGTTATTTTGATTCTGAACAAGAAGCCCACCAAGAGTGGCTCAAGCGGAAACTAGAATTAGCCAAAGAGTTGGCTGCAATTCAAACAGACCCAAGAGTGGCAGAAGCTTTAATCGTCCGTTATTCAAACTACAAAATTAACAATTAATATGGAGAAGTATGGCAAACACAATAGAGGTGCTAGACGCACCAATGGGTGTTGGTAAGACTACAGCTATAATAAACTGGATGTTGGCTGATACCACAAATAAATACTTATATGTTTCACCAATGTTATCAGAAGTTGAGGAGCGTATACCAGAGGCTTGTGCAGCATTAGAGTTTGTATTCCCTAATACGGAGTTTTGTAAAACTAAATCAGAACACCTCTTAACTCTACTGAAAGAGGAGAGAAATGTTGCATTCACTCATAGCTTGTTTAAAGACTTGTCTAAAGAGCATTTGAAAGAGATAGCTAGAGTGGGGTATGTTCTAATTATAGATGAAGAGGTTGGCCTTATAGAGCCTTACAATGGTAGGTATAAGAAAGGAGACATTATATCTTTAGAGAAGGCTGGTCATATAAAAGTTGATGAGAGTAATATGGGGAAGGTGGAGTGGCTCTGGGATGACATGGAGGGGTACACCCAATACTCAGACCTTAAAAGACTTTGCTCTGTTAATATGTTGTATTGCTCTAAACGCAATAGAGATATGATGGTTGTTCAACTACCCATATCATTAGTTGATAGTAGTAAAAGAACTATTGTATTAACCTACCTATTCAAAGGAAGTGTTATGGAGTCCTTCTTAAAACTTAGAGGCTTTGAGTATACAACATTTGATGAGGTTGTTTTACTTAAGAATCCTAAAGAAGTGTTAGAGCAAGCTAAAGCATTAATATCTGTTTGTAACACTACATCTACTGACCAAGTTAAGCGTTTGAGTATGTCATCCACATGGTATTCTCAATCAGCTACACAGAAACAATTAAGTAAGGTGGGTGCTGCCATAAGGAGCGTCTACAGGAAGGTTGTTAAAGACTGTGGGGACAGGAAGGAAGCTAGGGATAAGATACTACTAACTCTACCTAAAGACAGCTCTAGCGCACTAATAACTGGTAAGGGTGGCAAGAGGATGGTTATACCTAAAGAGGTGAGTGGTGTGCAAGATATGTTCTTATATTGTGGAGCTAGGGCAACCAACGACTTTGCAGATAAGAGTGTTGTCATTCATGCTTATAATAGGTTTGTAAACCTAACAGTTAAATCTTATTTACAAGATTATGGGGTAGACTCTGGTGCAGTGCCAGATGATGACTTGTTTGCACTATCTGAAATGGTACAGTTTATATGGAGAAGTAGAGTAAGAAAAGATCAACCTATAGAAGTATATATCCTACCTAAAAGAATGGAGGACTTATTTATTAAATGGTTAAATGGGGGTTTTGAGTGGCAATAAAATAGGTGGTGGCGATTTTCAATTTACAAATAAATCTGAAAGCCACGGTTCATGCGGGTTACAGGGGTGTCCCCTTAAGAAGAGAATCTAGATATAATCAAATATGTTTAGTGCAAACAAAGACCTTTCTTAACAAGCCATCTTGCAAAAGGTTCTTGGTATGAGAGGTCTTTTCTATGTATATGGGAAGCAATTAAGTAACAGGATTTATTGCACACATATATAACTACAAATACAAAAAGAATAAGCACAAGGAGTGAAAGCTATTTACTGAATACAATCATTAAAAAGAAGAAATAATATTAGATAATAAACCCTAGCAAAATACAATGAAACCCTTGCAACATCTACGTCTCAGGTATTTGTAAAGACCTCTTAAAAAGACTGCACAGATATTATAGAATCCCAATAAAGGATTATTTATTTCTTGGTTTCAAACTCTAAGAATATACTGAAAAGAGTGTGTTTTGTTTGTGTTTGTTTATTTGTAGGTTTTCTGTTGTTTAGAGGATTGTGTTTATTGAACACTGTTTATTTCTTGTGTTTATAATAGGTGTTGCAATAACATCTTTGCAACGATAGCTTGCTAGTCTCGCTGGCGAGAAGTTCTAGGCTGGGAGTGTGTTTGCACACGTATGTTTACAGATTCTGTTTATGTGCTATGTTTACATTTATTGTTTACCATCTTGTTTACATCTTCTGTCAAGAACTTCTAGGCTGGTATGGGTGAGATGTCTGCTTGTTTATATTCCTACCTATACTCTGTGGTGTGTATCAGTGCCAGTATTTTATGTTGCATGTTCGTACCAGTATTCCTGCCTGTATTCATTGATGTGTTTATATTGGTGTGTTAGGCACAATTCATTTCTTTATTCAAGTCTTTTCAAATAATTCTAAAAAATTATTATATTTGCAATACCCTTTGTTATAACATAACACTATGATATTTTA
>CAYTJC010000126.1:5112-5620 GCA_964437875.1 uncultured Dysgonomonadaceae bacterium | reverse complement strand
TTATATTTATCTGCCCAATAGTTGAAAATAACGCGTGCTGCTCTTGCAGAAGATACTTTAGGTACAAACTTTGTTGTGCAACCTTCGGGCATTATTGGTTTTTTCAGGAAGAGTCCAGCACCAATAAATACTACATCTACTTTTTCTTCTAATGCTATTTTAAGCAAATCATCGAAATCAGAAATTGCCATCATGATGTTTACACCAATGATACCATCAGACTTTTCGCGTGCTTTCCGTATCTCTTTAGTGAGAGCTATTTTGTTTGATTGACGAAACTTTTTTTTGTAATTGGGCTCTAACATGCCAATACCTACCGCAGATATAACTCCGATACCGCCTGCGTTGGCAACAGCAGAAGCTAAACCCGAGAGGGACACGCATATACCCATGCCTCCTTGTATGATGGGTAACTTAGGAATTAACCCACCTATATTTAATCTTTTCATTTTGAGTAGTTTTTTTAAAAAGTGTTGTTATTAATTTCTCTTTGTAATTGAGGCTTTTA
>CAYTJC010000126.1:0-5102 GCA_964437875.1 uncultured Dysgonomonadaceae bacterium | reverse complement strand
TTTCATTTTAAATGGTTTTTTTTAGTGATGTAATTAATATTTTTTTAATACATGGGGTTGTTTTGAAAAGTTTTACCCACACTCTCTATCTCTCTAATTCTGTCTTTGCTATTATCTAACAAAGACACAATTGAGTAATAATCTTAACTTGCATACACCCTATAAAAAACCTTTTAATAAAGGACTAAAATAATATGTTGTGCAACCTAATATTTTACTAACGGTTTGCTATTAATTATATAACAAAGGTAACACAATGTTTGTTTTAGCATTCTCTATTTAATATAAAAGAATGCTCAAAATGAAATAGTTTAGTTAATGTGTTGAAAACTATGCGGGTCTCTTTTTGTAAAAATCAATTATTTTATATTGGAAGGGTCATTTCTTTGATGAAAAGAAGTTTTTTGTTACTTTTACCAATTCTAGAAAGAGAGGATAACAATGAATGATGACGAAAAGAGAGTAGTAAACAAAATGATTACCTTGTATTGCAATTCAAAACACAATACGAAAGTTGAGCTTTGCGATAGTTGCCATGAACTGAATGAATATGCTTATGCTCGTTTGGAAAGATGCCCTTTTGGTGAGGAAAAACCCACGTGTGGGAGTTGCTCCATACATTGTTATAAACCTTCGATGAAAGAACAAATTAAGGAAGTGATGCGATTTGCTGGACCTCGTATGTTATTGTTGAGTCCCATAGATACAATACGCCATTTTTATAAAGAATACAAGCGCAAAAGACTTTATAGTAAAACAGACAAAAGTTAAGTTATCTATTAAAAGAAAGTAGAATGTTTCAATCATGTCAATAATAAAAAAAGATACTGTACTATCTGATGTACTTGCCCAACACCATATTTTGATTCCAATAATCAATAGATTTGGAATTAAATTGGGGGTAGGAGATAAAACCATTGAAACTATCTGTGAAGAGCAAAACTTGAATGTGGCTTTTATTTTGACGATTCTGAATGTATATTTAGACGACAAATATATTTCGGAAAAGAGATTGGCTCAATTTGATTTGGAACCTATAGCTAATTACTTCAACGAAACCATACAGAACTACCTGCACTCGCTTGTGCCTAATATTGAGAAGCATTTACATGCTTTTATAGCACTTAGTGATTCTAATAATGAAGAGCTAAAGGCATTGCAAAAGGTCTTTTTTCAATTTAAAGAAGAACTTGTAATGCATTTAGAAAAAGGATTGAAGCATACAGGTCCATATCCACACGAATTGTTGCGAGATATAAAGAGTATTTTAATAAAACATGTATCTGGCAATTTCAATCAGAATTTATGTTATGCTGTTATTTTCTCTGTAGGTAGTCTGGAGGATGATCTGATTACTCACAATCGTTTAAGAAATAGCATTTTAAAACCTAAATTGAACAAGTTAAATAGTACTGATATTGGTTCTTTGCAAAACACAATAGACACGAGCAATAGTAGACCCATAAAAAAGAAATTGCTAACCAAACGCGAAACTGAAATATTGAAACTAATAGTACATGGTAACCTGAACAAGCAAATTGCCGATCAACTAAATATTAGCTTGAATACAGTGTTGACGCATAGAAAAAATATACTTTTTAAAACTGGTATTAAAACTGTGTCAGGCCTCACACTCTATTGTATATCAAATGGCTTGTTGTCTCCCGATGAGGTTAGGATAGCTTAGTTGCCATTTGTTTGTTATAAAATTGACATCATTCAGTAATAACTATTAGCTTAGAAACACATAATATCAACTACTCTTTCACTACATGTGCATAAATCGAAGCTATTCAGATCCTTAAAACATAAACTTTCTTTCTTTAAAAATATATGAAAAGTAAAACAATCACTTTTGTTTCTGTCTTTGCTGGAATTCTATTGTTTGGAATTTCAATGGTGATGATAGGCTCTGTGTTGCCAATTCTTAAAATAAGATTGGGCTTGACTGATTTGCTAGCTGGAGGTCTGTTTTCGATCTTGCCTTTTGGCTTGCTCATTGGCTCTATCTATTTTGGGCCTATAAGCGACAAGTATGGCTATAGATGGGTGCTGGCTACTGCATCGTTGTTTTTGGCCTTTGGGTTTATGGGAATTGCTCATTCATGGTCTTTGTGGTTACTACGGGTGTGCATATTGTTTTTTGGAATTGGTGGTGGTGTTATCAACGGAGCCACCAGTGCATTGATATCAGACTTGAGCACCGACGATAAGAAGATTGCCAATTTAAATCTGCTGGGTGTCTTTTTCGGGTTAGGTGCATTTTGTATGCCACTTGTGTTGAGCACCATCAACCAGAATGATTATGTGACAGTCATAAATATTGTTGCACTTGTGTGTGTATTGGTAGCAACAATGTTTCTATTGATATCCTATCCAATATCAGTTGAAAAAGAGAAAATATCTTTTAAGTTGATTCCTCTGTTTTTCAAAAACAAGGTGTTTCTAATTATCTGCTTCTTTTTGTTCTTTCAATCTGCTTTTGAAGCGATAATGAACAATTGGTCTGTCACGTATTTTATGCAGCACTTGCAGGTAGATCAAAAACAGGCATTGGTGGCACTTTCATTTTTAGTTTTAGGGATGACATTGATGCGCATTTTAACTGGCGGAGTATTTAGAAGCGTTTCTTCAAAAAAATTATTGAGAATGGCCTTTATTCTTTTATTATCTGGAGCTGTTTGTTTGTTTATCCAATTGCCATCGTCATACTATATAAATACTTTTGGATTGTTTTTAATTGGTGCGGGTCTCTCACCAGGTTTTCCAGTTATGCTAGGACTTACAGGTAATATGTATAAAGAGGTATCTGGCACAGCTTTTAGTTTTGTTATGCTCATAGCTCTAACTGGTAATATTGTGATTAATTACACAACAGGTGTATTGATACAGTATTTTGGTGTCCGGGCTTTTATATATGTAATTCTTGTTGAAATATTTATTATGATTACATTGTACTTATTCATTAAGAAAGAGAAGAGGATATTGGTTTGATATATTTGACTTGTAGCAAAGTTTAAACTTTAGGAGATAAAATAACAATTGATATGATAGATATTACTAAACTTTCGTGGGGCGAGATTAAAGAAAACAACTATCAAGTTGTAGTTTTACCATGGGGAGCCATTGAACCACACAATTATCATTTGCCCTATTTAACAGACGCATATCTTTCGCATGAAATTGCAAAAGCAAGTGCACAATTAGCCTTTGAAAAGGCTGGGAAACTATGCATGGTGATGCCTCCTATATATCTTGGTTCGCAAAATCCTGGACAATGGGAAATGCCATTTTGTATTCACACCAACTACGAGACTCAAAAAGCGATTCTCACAGATATTGTTACATCGCTTCATATTCAGGGTTTTTACAAACTACTTATCGTAAACGGACATGGTGGTAATACTTTTAAATCAATGATTCGTGATTTAGCAGTGAAAATGCCTGACTTTTTTATTCTTTCTACAGAATGGTTTGGTATAGTTCCCAAAGAGGGCTATTTTGAAGAAGAAGTTGATGATCATGCAGGCGAACAAGAAACTTCGGTTTTGATGCATTTCTTTCCAGAGTTGGTGAAGCTTAAAACAGCAGGTAAAGGAACATCCAAACCTTGGAGTATGCAATCTATGAACGATAAAATAGCATGGGCACCGCGTAATTGGCAACAGGTGTCTAACGATACAGGAATAGGCAATCCTATGAAAGCCACTGCTGAGAAGGGTAGGAGGTATGCTGAAGAGGTTGCTAAAAGACTTGCAGACTTGTTGATAGAATTGGCTGATTATTAAGTTTAATCTTTTAATTTCCATCTTCATCATTCCACAATGCTCAATTGGTTTTCATTATTAGAGAGTTGGTGAATAAAGTACATCTTTCTTTGAGTAAGATATTTACTTGTAGAGTTGTTAAAAGAGTTGTCTCTATTTTGATGATGAAGATTAAAGCTAACATAAAGTAAATAAAGAGTGTATGACACTCAAATAAAACTGTTTGTATACTTGTATAAGTAACAGATAAATACACATTTTCTACTTTTCAGACTAAACGATATAAACATATCTTTTTTATCGACAAATATAATCGTATATATTTGAGTTCGTTTTGATTAGATTCTATGTAAATTGGTAGTGATAGAATAACAATCTTTTCTAAAAGCTTTTTAAAACGAACATTTTATATTATTTTTGTAAGCATTGTTTGGAAACCAAAAGTAGTTAGTAAAACAGTTGGTCTCCATTTTTTTTATGACTCAACAAAATAAAAAATAAAATACTAACCCAACATTATAAATAATAAAACAAATTATGAGTAAATCGAAAGAGAAACTTTTCACCGATTTTCCACCGGTAACCACTGAACAGTGGATGGAAAGAGTAACCGCCGACCTCAAAGGTGCCGATTTTGAAAGGAGATTGGTATGGAAAACAAACGAAGGTTTTAATCTAAATCCTTTTTATCGTAGCGAAGACATTCAAGATTTTGAATGGACTGAAAATCTACCTGGAGAATTTCCGTATATACGTGGTACGAAAACGGACAACACTTGGTATGTTCGTCAGGACATAGATGTGAAAGACTTTGCTGTTGCAAACAAACAAGCATTATTACTTCTCGAGAAAAAAGGAGTTACTTCTTTAGGCTTCAATCTCCCTAGCGAAGGACTAAATGCTGACAACATGGCAACATTGTTGAATGGCATTCATCCAGAGATGGTTGAACTTAACTTCAAAACTTGTATTAACTCTACACTTAAAGTTACTAAGCTCGTGGTAGATTATATCACTAGCTTAGAGGTTGATGTTATGGAGTGTTATGGTTCTATTGATCATGACCCTTTCCGCAAGATTTTCAAACTAGGTGTTGATGTTCCTAAATGGAAAGAAGATGCAGCCGAAATTGTAAGAGCTTCGGCTCCGTTACCTCGCTACCGTGTAATTTCTGTTACAGGTGATGAGTTTTCGAATGCTGGTGCATACTTGTACCAAGAGTTAGGATATAGCTTAGCTTATGGAAACCAAGTATTGAGTGCACTTATTGAGCAGGGTGTTGAACCAACAATGGCTGCAAAAAAAATAAAATTCAACTTTGGAGTAGGTACTAAC
>CAYTJC010000125.1:4320-5632 GCA_964437875.1 uncultured Dysgonomonadaceae bacterium | reverse complement strand
ATGATTTTAATAGCAACTACCCCATGGAAGTGATTGCAACTGCAGAAGAGGTTGAAGGTTTTATAAGTAAGCACAACAAAAAGGAGTATGTAGTTTTCCCCGAACTCAGAGAGTTTCCTATTATAATGAAAACTCACCTACCTCAACGTTGGGTGGACAATCCATTGAAAGAAAACTTATCGGTTACTGCAAATAGGGGTGAGAATTTCACTTTCCAATTGGGAGTTTGGCCCATTAGCAAAGATCTAAGCAATGTGCTTGTAACTTTTACTAACCTAAAAGATACGAAGGGCAATAGTGTTTCGGCTGACAAGATAACCTGTTTTAATACAGAAGGAACTGACTATACTGGTGTACCGATGACTAAAAGAGTTGACATTCAGAAAGGCTACATACAGCCACTTTGGTTCGGTTTGCAAATTCCAGAAGACATTCAACCTGGCACTTATAAGGGTACAGCTACTGTTGAGATTGAAAACGCTAACCCTACCCAAATTCCTATTACAATAGAAATAGGAAGCAAAACTGTTGTGAATGGAGAAATAGCTGAGCCATGGAAACAAACTCGTTTACATTGGATTAACTCTACTTTGGCTCAGGAAAACACTGTGATTGCACCGTATATCCCTTTAGATGTTTCTGGTACTACAATCTCTTTATTAGGTAGAAAATTGATGTTGAGTGAAGCTGGACTTCCCAAACAGATAGAGAGTTATTTCACCGAAGAGATGACCAGCATTTCATCAACACCCAAAAATATACTCTCTTCTCCCTTCGAATTCACAATACTGAAAGACGATGGAAGCAAAATAGAGATGACAAGCTCTGACCTATTGTTTACGAATAAAGAGGAGGGAAAAGTGGAGTGGCATGTCAATAACAAATCTCCAGAAATAGAGATGAAGCTTACAGGATCACTGGAGTTTGATGGATTTGTAAATTATGAAATTGAAGTTGTTGCTAACCAGACAGTTTCTCTTCGAGATATCGCTATGCAGATACCTATGAGCAGTGATGCTTCTAAGTACATTTTAGGGCTTGGTAACAAGGGTGGTTTAAGACCAAAAGATATTAAGTGGAACTGGGATGTAAATAATAAAAACCAAGATGGAGCGTGGATTGGAGACGTGAATGCCGGAATACAATTCACATTGAAAGATCAGAATTACGAAAGACCTTTAAACACAAATTTCTATCTCTCTAAACCATTGGTTTTACCAAGTTCTTGGGGAAATGAAAATAAAGGGGGTATAGATATTACACAACAAGACAATGGAGTATTGGTAAACAATTATAGTGGTGCACGAACGCT
>CAYTJC010000125.1:0-4220 GCA_964437875.1 uncultured Dysgonomonadaceae bacterium | reverse complement strand
CCAAATACAAAGATGCTGCTATTATTAATAGTGGAATGAGCAGATGGCACAATTACTATGTGGAAGGGATGAATTGGTTGATAGACAGTATTGGTATAGACGGGATTTACTTGGATGATGTGGCTTTTGATCGTGTAACGATGAAAAGAATAAAAAGAGTGATGACAAAAAACAGTCATCCAGGTATCATTGATCTACATTCGGCCAATCAATTCAATAAAAATGACGGATTCATTAACAGTGCTCACCTTTATATGGAACACTTCCCCTACCTCAACAGATTGTGGTTTGGAGAGTATTTCGATTATGAAAAAGGCACTCCCGATTTCTTTATGACAGAAGTAAGCGGTATTCCTTTTGGCCTTATGGGCGAAATGCTACAAGATGGAGGCAACCCTTGGAGAGGTATGATATATGGCATGACCAATAGAATGCCGTATCAAAAACAGAGACCCGACCAGATATGGAAGTTGTGGGATTTGTTTGGTATGCAAGGATCAAGAATGATAGGATATTGGGTGAGCTACAGACCCATAAAAACAAACAGAGATGACATACTTGCAACAATCTTTCAGAAAGACAAGAAGGTATTGATAGCATTGGCTAGCTGGGCACCCGAAGACAGCCCTATAAAACTAATTATTGATTGGGATAAACTAGGCTTAAATCCTGACAAAGTAAAAATATGGGCTCCTGAGATGATAGACTTTCAACCTGCAATGAGCTATGACGTGAATGATGAAATCCTTATTGAAAAGAACAAGGGAATGATGCTAATTATAGAAGAGAAAGAGACAAACTAAATACTATACAGCCATGATTAAATATTACTTGGTGTTTCTTTGCACATTATGTTGTTTTGTTGCAAATGCACAGAACAATGCGACTATTGAGGAGTTTGATCAGACCTATACTACGTATCCTTTTTCAGACCCCGACCCCATTCCTAATCCTGCAAGGAACTACTATCCCTACTTCAGATATAGTGGGTTCACCCTGGAGTCGGTAGAGCAAGACTGGAAGGTAGTATCCCTGGAAAACGACTACATAAAGGTGTTTATCTTACCAGAGATTGGAGGTAAAATATGGGGTGCCATTGAGAAATCAACCGGAAGAGAATTTATTTATTACAACTCGGTTGTAAAGTTTAGAGACATTGCCATGCGAGGTCCGTGGACATCAGGTGGAATAGAGTTTAATTTTGGCATTATTGGTCATGTACCCACAACTTCCAATCCTGTAGATTACCTAACAAAAGAGAACAGCGATGGAAGTGTAAGCTGTATTGTGGGTGCAAACGAACTAATGACTCGAGCCAGATGGGAAGTAGAGATACGATTGCCCAAAGACAAAGCTTGGTTTTCCACCACTACCACTTATCACAACACTACCCCACTTATACAACCTTACTATCAGTGGCACAACGCAGCATTTCAAGCAGCAGAAGATTTAGAGTACTGCTTTCCTGGGGATATTAGCCTTGGTCATGGAGGAGAAGCCAGCAGTTGGCCTATTGATAAAGAAGGACGCAATTTATCGTGGTATAAAAACAATGCTTTTGGTGGTGCCAAGTCAGACATGATAATGGGGAGTACAAAGGGTTACTTTGCAGCCTATTGGCATGACAATGATTTTGGTTCAGGACACTATGCAGCTTATGGTGATAAATCTGGACGAAAGATTTTTACATGGTCTCAATCACGATCTGGGGGAATATGGGAAGATCTTTTGACTGACGACGATGGACAATATGTGGAAATGCAATCGGGTAAATCGCTAAACCAAGCAGGTTCTAATAGTATGTTGACACCTTTTAAACACGCAGGGTTTGCTCCTTATCAAACAGATGTTTTCACAGAGTACTGGTTCCCAATTTTATCTACCAGTGGTGTGGCAGAAGCAAACAACTTTGGAGTGCTGAATGTCACCAAAAATGCAAAAAGTTACACGGTCAGCTATTGCCCTTTAGAAATATCGAAGGATGATGTGAAAGTTTATATGGGAGATAAGCTGATAGAGAGCTACAAAGTAAATCTTAGCCCTCTTGAAACTTGGACAACTACATTTTCTGTAAGTGATAACAGCCAGGAAATAAAAATTATTGTAGGAGATAAAAAGTTGCACTATTCTGAAAAGCCTGAAAACTTGAAACGACCAGTTGAGATTCCCAAAGAGTTTGATTGGAAGTCAATTAATGGACTTTATACAGAAGGTGTAAACTGGATGTACCAGAACGAACATGGGAAAGCCCTATCAAAGTTTGAGGAGTGTTTGCAGATAGACCCTCTATATGCTCCTGCCATGAACCAAATAGCAGAACTATATTACAGAAAAGGCAAAAACAAGGAGGCTCTGAGAGTAGCTCAAAAAGCTTTGTCTCTTGACACCTACGATCCGAAAGCTAATTTTATTTATGGCTTAATAAATAAAGAGTTAGGAAATTGGGAGGATGCTTTAGATGGGTTTTCACTCGCCACTTTTTCAACCAATTACAGAAACAGTGCATATTTAGAGCTTGCAAAACTTTATATGCTTGACAAGGATTGGTTGAACGCGTCATTGTTTGCTAATAAAGCCTTCAAAAATGATCCTGCAAATAGCGAGGCAATACAAGCCTTAGCTGTAATTAATCGTAAAACAGGAAACATAAAGGCTGCAAATGAGTGCTTAACTCAGATAGAAAGCTCTACACCTTTGAATCATTTTATTCGTTTTGAGAGAATGTTGTTAGAGAAGACCGAAGCATCTCAACAATATTTCACGAGCATGATTAAGAATGAACTACCCAATGAGAGTTTTATGGAGTTAGCATCTTGGTATGAAAATAGTGGACTCATTGAAGAGACAATTCAACTCTTAGAAATTGCCCCTGGTAATACAATGATCTATTTCAAATTGGCTTATCTCTATAACAGCTCCAATCAACTACAAAAAAAAGAGACTGTTTTCAGTAGAGCTATCACTACCTCACCCGATTTAGTGTTCCCATTTAGAAAAGAGAGCATTGCACCATTGGAGTGGGCTGGTGAACAATCGGACAATTGGCATGCTAAGTATCTTTTAGGAGTTTTGCATTGGAGTTTAGGCAACATAGATGAAGCCAAGTCCCTATTCAACGAATGTGGCAATAATCCAGATAGATTCTATTTCTATGCAGCCAAACCAAACCTTTTTGGAGAAGACGCAGGCTATGACTCTAAAGCTGACTTACTAAGAGCAATTGATTTGAAACCAGTGGAATGGCGCACCTCGAAAATGCTAATTGATTATTACCTCGACAAAGAAGAGACAAAAGAAGCTCTTGATGTAGCAAACAAAGCCTTAAGGGATTTTCCTTCCAACTACGAAGTTAGATATACAGTTGCGAAATGCTTGTTGGCAAACAATCAATACGACCCATGTCTTGAAGTGTTGGAAGGCAGCAATATTCTTCCAAATGAAGGAGCCTCAAGAGGTAGGGTAATATATAGACAAGCCAATTTGATGAAAGCAATTGAATACTACAAAGAGAAAAACTGTGAGTTAGCTTTGCAATATATTGAAAAAGCGAGGCTATGGCCAGAAAATCTTGGTGTGGGACGACCTTATAATCCTGACGAACGCATTGAAGATTTTTTAGAAGCACAATGTCTGAAAAACACCAAAAATAATGAAAGTCAGATAAATAATCTCTTTGAGAAAATAATCTCGTATAGCGAAAATAAATCCCTGGGTTATACATCAAGCGACTACATCTATTTGCTAACTCTACGCCTAATGGGCAATGAGGCTAAGATGAATGATTTTATCAGTAAATGGAAAAATGCTGGTTCAAATAATTTTGTATTGCAGTGGAGTGAGTATATGCTCAACAACGACTTCTCTGCAGCAAGAAAAGTGGAGTCAACAATAGATACAGCTATAGAAGGAGGTACTCCTTGGAATCCAAAACATACCGATCCTATTTTTGAGTTGGTGAAATCTTTAAACAATGCACTTAAATAAAAAGCTGAAAGGGGGGGCTGAAATAAAGCTTATAGAAATAGCAGCCCTCCAATTTAATTAACTATCCCAATGAAAAAACTCCTATTCCTACTACCACTCTTGCTACTGACCACACTACTCCCTGGTCAAAAGATACAATTGAGCAATTACGGAACCAAAGGGTATATAAAAACTAATGGAACTATTCAGAATAGTAGCTATGCAACAGTAGGATATATAAAAAGTAATGGCACCAT
>CAYTJC010000124.1:0-5718 GCA_964437875.1 uncultured Dysgonomonadaceae bacterium | reverse complement strand
CTAAGGCAAGTGAAGTAGCCGCCATATTCTTTGTCTTGCGACTTGTTGAGCCAAAAAGGCACCACGTTTTCTAGTAGTTCTTCTTTGTATTGGTTTCTGAGCTTATCGATTTCCATTGTCATTATTGATGTATTATAAAGTCTGTAGTAGGTATTTATTTTTTGCTTTCTATTGAATCTGAAAAGTCGCCATCCACTACGTATCATCATATGGTGAAGGGTGCGGGAATTTCAGGAAGTATAGTAGTTTATTGTTGGTCTGCCTATAGTTAGCATATAATATAGGGTGTAAACTATTTAGTAAAATGCAAATATATATATAATATTACGAATGCGAGCTAATATATTAATTTATTTTATTAAGCTGCTGTTATGTTAGTTATATGTAAACTTTGTATGCACAAGTGATTTGGCTTCTCTAGTAATAAGAAAATACATTTATGTAGCCTAGTTTCCTTTGTTTGGGTCGTAAATCAGACTTGGCATTGCTTTCTTCCCGTCAGGTGTTACAAAAACAAAAGTAAACATCCACTTTTGCAGTCTTACTTCTGGAGAACTAAAGTTGGCGATAGGCAATTTGAGCAGAACTTTGTTCCAACCTTTGTTTAATGTAACTGCGATGGGAGGACGCGCAGAGAAGTTTTCATTCTTAAGTGTAATTTCATTGCTATGTTGGGTATGAGTATTCTCCCATACAGGTGGCGTAATTGTTTGATCATTCAAGTAAATCTTACTTTCTTTATAATCCCATGTACCTTGCTTTGGGGGGAGGTCTCTTTCAGATCTACCGTAATCGTTTGTAGAAGCCCACAAACCTACTTCTTGCTTTTTGGGCGACCACACCCAAGTGTGAGCATAAGCAGTGTGGTTTTCTTTGGGTTCTTTGTAGAATCCTGGTACAAGGGTTCCCCACACGTGACGCAAATAAATAGCAGCACCAATGGCTGGAGATGCATTATATGTTACACCTTTATATGTATAGCTTCCTTTTGGGTCTATCTCTTGTTCAGGCGGGAATACTTGGCTCAAATCGCCTTCATTGGGGAAGGGATCAGTGATGTGCCACTTCACATTTGTCTGTTTCACATAAGCAAAGGGCTCGTTGGCAAAAGTGTGGGTCTTGTGCCAAAGCATTCGCCCTTCGAAGCTTGCAAACTCTTTGAAAACTGCAGAGTTTTCATCTGTTGGTAAGATGGTACCTTTGTCATCAAAGTATTCAGACCCACCACCAATCCACGACCGCTCGGCAAATGCCAACATAGAGGGGTAGAAATTGTTTTGCAAAACAATTTGATATTCATCTTCAAGTAATCTGTCATTCCACACTGCAACAATGCCTCCAGCTATGTCATGGCTTCCTTCATCTACGTTCAGTATCTTACTATTGTACAAAGCTATAATATCTCCAAATGAATCGAAATGATTGATGTAATGGAATCTTGAATCAATAGCAGGAATGCCAGGTTGAGGTTTGCCACGGTAACTCCAAAGGTGCGTCATGTCTATCTCGCCCACTTTGTAGTTCCAACCAGGATTCCAAGAGATTACTTTTTTGCCTTTTGCTCTTACGTAGCTTACCATTTCGGGTACAAAAGCTGGATTGGTAAACTGCACTTCGTCTGTACCAATATGCAAATAAGGAACATCGGGAAATACAACTTCGCATATCTCATCAAGCAATTGCTTCAGTATTGCCATTCCCTTTTCAGATTGCATGTCTGCTCCCATGGCTCTCACAAAAGCTGCACTGTGTCCAGGCATATCTATTTCGGGAATGAGCAGCATTTCGTGCTGCTTGCAGTAATCTACTATCTCTCTTGCATCTTCTATAGTATAGTATTGTCCGTGAAGTCGTTCAAAGTTAACACTGTCATTTAGTTCTGGAAATACTTTGCTCTCCAATCGCCAACCCTGATTTTCTGTAAGGTGCCAATGAAATGTGTTTATTTTGAATTGAGAGAGTAGTCTGATATGCTTCTTGAGCTCTTCCACAGAGATAAAGCTTCTGCCCACATCGTGCATATATCCGCGAATGCGGAAAGCAGGCCAATCAGTAATTTCGCACGATGGGATGGATGATTTCTTATTCCTAGAGTCAATTAATTGATTCAATGTTTGTTTTGCTCTGTAAACCCCAGTAGTGGTAGTAGCTTTTATTGTAACTTTCTTTGGAGTTACAGACAGTTGGTATGCTTCATCTTGGTTCACAGTAGCTCCAGCTATTTCGTTTACTATCTCTATGTGCAGTAAGTTCTCTGGAACTTCACCTTTTTTCAACTTAAACTGCTTGCTTAGATTCCACACCACGCTTTGAGGCTGAGGCAAGAGTTGTGGAAGCTGCTCTGAGGTTTTTTGTGCTAGCAAAGATGTTGCTATACT
Source organism: uncultured Dysgonomonadaceae bacterium (assembly GCA_964437875.1). Taxonomy (GTDB): domain Bacteria; phylum Bacteroidota; class Bacteroidia; order Bacteroidales; family Dysgonomonadaceae; genus UBA2632. The sequence goes on along the minus strand of CAYTJC010000124.1, from coordinate 3,340 downwards.
ACAATAGAAAAGGAGGAGGATAATCTGTTTACGCATAGTAAAGAGGGCTTTTAGGTTTGAATCTTTAATCAATCAAGAGTTGAGTAATTTGATTTATTATAATGTTTTATTAAGCATGTTGTTTTTGATAAACTTATTCAAAAATCAAAGATAACAATCTTTGCGATTAATATATAATGAACATTACTTATCTGTATCTTCATGAATTGCAAGGTTACCTCCATTTATCAGATTTCTAAACCATTCATTAAAATCGACCTCTGAGGGGATATTGTGCTTCTTCCTCATTCTGTTTTTCCTTACTTGTACAGCTCTGGTTGTAACAAAGGTAAAGTTGGCTATGTCTTTTGTCGAAAAATTGAGATAGGCAAGAGCGCAGAAGTAAAGCTCTGAGCTCCTGATGTTCGGATCTAATTCTTTCATTGCCTCAACAAATTCTGGGTAACCCTTTCCAAATAATGGAAGAAACTCAGGACTATTACTCTTTGCCAGTTCTATAATATCATTAAATATTGTACTCTCAAGTTTTTCTTCTAGTATCTCTATTTTCTCTGTTGTAGAAATGAGCTGTTGATTCTTTCTTTTTAGTTTCCTTCTGCTCATTCTGTTTCTTATAATTAGGATAACACCAACTAGGAGTGAAACCATTGCTAGTCCTATCACAACATATCTAAATATTTTGCTTTTATGAGCAGAAGCAGAATCCTTATCCTTGATAATGTTTTGTAAAATGACATCTGCAACCATACTGTTTCGCTTTTCGAGTGAATCATTCAGGATCCTATATTCTCCTCCATATACTTTAGCTTTATCTAGCAGAGTGTCATTTTTAAGCAAATATTCAGCCAGTCTTTTATGAAGATCACGCGATGGATAAGTAGCTTTGAGAAAAATGCTGTTTTCTAGTGCATCATTATAGTAAGAGATAGCTTTGTCAACATTTCCTTTAGCTGCTTCCAAATCACCAAACGCTTGTAGATTGTGATATTTATAAGGAGCGTTATACTTCTCTAGTAAATCTATTGATTTTTGAATCTCTACAGCCGCAGCATCAAAATCACCTTTATTCAAGAACAGTCTTCCTTTGCTTGAATGAAGAGTACCTATATTATAAAAGGCTTCATGTTCCTCCATATCCGAAAGCAGCTGTTCTTGGAGATCTTGATACACTTTTATTGAGTCATTATCGCCTTGCAAAAAGTGTAAATGTTCTATGTTTTGATATGCCCAAAGCTTAGAAAGCTCTTTCTTCTTTGGGTCGGCAATATTTTCTGAAAGTAACAGTTGTTTGATGAACTCCTCTTTAGCCAAAGTGTAAAGCTGTTGATCCCCATAAATTCTACCTTTAAGTCTGTGAGATTCAACTTGAGGAATAGCCTCTTTTTTAAAGTATGCCTCTTCGTCTATTGCTTCAAGATATTCTATTGCCTCCCTGTTTAGTCCAATTTCCAACAACACTTTGGCAATATATAGTTTAGACATAACTATTCCTTTAGAGTAGTTATTCACGACGGAGAGATCAAGTGCCTGATCTGCAATTTTTGATGATTCAACAAATTTGAGTTCAGCAAATTTCTGATGCGACTCTTTCAATAAACTATCCACTTCAGCTAAAGAACTCTTTTGAGAGAATATGGGAAATATATTAAAGAATAAAATAATTAAATAGACCAATCTCATAGTGTGTAATTTATTATTTCAATCTCAATTGTGTTAGTTAATAATGACAATAAAACTTCTAGTAAACATCTACTTTTTTAGTTTATATATCTCAAATAAAACTGAAAAACCCCGTAACCCTAAGGTGAATTTGATTAGTTTTCATCTATTTAATTTTGGATTTGTATGTTTTGTGCATCCTGTTAAGTGCTCATAGCCAGTAAGTAAGTCATGTGTGATATCTATGTGATACGTCTAAACTTCTGAATTTGGTAAATTGTGAACACCTTTGTTTGCTTTTGGACATTTAAAAGACTGATTTGAAAAAACATATTCAATCAACTGCATAATCGGATAGAGTTGGCTGAAATCTAAATTTGGTTTAATACATAAAATTAAACATTATATGCCACATGGCAAAATTAGTTATTCGAATAAAAAGAAAAGAAAATTATTAAAAGAAGATGAATAGTAAATGTTTAAGTGCAGACTCTTTATCTTACATAAGAAAGTTTTGATTAAAAGAATTCCTGATATTCACTATATTATGTTAGTAAAATAAGCCTCGTTTTATGCAATATAAGAACTCTTATTTCATATGATAGACCTTAAATCGGATAATTTCACTGAATTATAGACTTAGATTATAAATATTCAATAATAGATATAAATTACGAAAAGTATGATAAAATTTACTTAATTCTTAGCTTAGCATTTGTTTTTATGCTCGGTTGTGAGAATCACTTAGAGATGATCCTTCCAGAAGGACCCCAAGGTGATAAAGGTGATAAAGGCGACGACGGATTGTCCGCTTTTGACCTTTGGAAAATATTTTACCAAAAAGACCCCAGTACGTCTTTCGAGGAGTTTATGAATTCATTGAAAGGAAAAGACGGTAAAGATGGTGTAGTTCCAGTAATTGGAGCAAACGGTAACTGGTACATCAATGGTGATGACGCTGGTAAGCCTGCCAGAGGCAAAGATGGTGAACAAGGAATACAAGGCATTACCCCTCAAATTGGCGGTGACGGCAATTGGTGGATAGGTTGTGAAAACACGGGTATTCCTGCAACTGGTAAAGACGGTAAGCCTGGAATCCAAGGTATTACTCCAAATATTGGTGCAAATGGGAATTGGTACATAGATGGTTGCGATACAGCGGTTCCTGCAACAGGCGCAGCTGGTGCTGATGGTGTTACCCCACAAATAGGTGGTAATGGTAATTGGTACATTGATGGTAAAGATACTGGTGTTCCTGCAAAAGGGAAAGATGGCCAAGATGGTATTGATGGTGTTACTCCCACAATAGGTGGTAATGGCAATTGGTACATTGATGGTAAAGACAGTGGCGTTCCTGCAAAAGGAGAAGATGGTATTACTCCAGAAATTGGAACCAATGGTAATTGGTATATTAATGGAAAAGACACAGGTATTAGAGCCAAAGGTGTTGATGGTATTGATGGCTTTACTCCAGAAATTGGAGCAAATGGTAACTGGTTTATCAATGGTGAAGATACTGGCGTACCTGCTAAAGGCCAAGACGGTGCTGACGGAGCTGATGGAAATGACGGAGTAGATGGTAAAACATCTTATGAGTTGTGGAAAGAGGCAGTTGACGCTGGTGAAATGACCAACAAAGATGGTTCAGAATATACAGGTGGAAACAGCTGGGAAGCATTCT
>CAYTJC010000123.1:0-5788 GCA_964437875.1 uncultured Dysgonomonadaceae bacterium | reverse complement strand
CGATAGTTATACTAAGGTTGAGTTGAAGGATGTATTGAAAATGTTAGCCGATAAATAATTTGCAAATAATGAAGTACTGGCTCGCTATCTTTTGTTTAAGTGTTAGTTTCTCTGTTTTCTCTCAAACTGGAGAGATAGAACGTTTGCAGAATCAGCGTAAAAGTTTGCAAACTGAAATTGAGAACACCAACAGGCTCTACTTAGACGTAAAGAAGCAGACCACTACTATTATACAGCGCATCAGTCTTATCAATAAGCAAATTGAAACACGCAAGAAAATTATTGATGTTCAGCGGAAAGAGATTGAAGCCCTCGATAAGGAATTGGTGCGACTACAAAAAGAGATAACCTCTTTGGATAAAGAATTAGAACTACGCAAAGAGAAATATGCGAAGGCTATTAAAACAGTGATTCACAAACGTCAATCTGAGAATAAGATATTTTTCATTCTCTCGGGTAAGTCCTTAGGCGAAGCATTGCGCAGAATGCAATATTTAAAGCAGTACTCTAAGATTCAAAAAAGTCAATCGGAAGAGATAAGGGTAAAAAATGCTGAACTGTTGCAAAAGAAGCAGGATGTGGAGGCTGCCAAAACAGAACGAAATAAAACGCTACTAGATATACGCAATGAGCAAACCAAGCTAATAGCTGAAGAGAAAAACCGTACGAGTGAGATGAGCGAGGCACAAGGCAAGCAAAAAATATTGCAAAAAGAGCTGCAAGATAAACAAAACCAAGCCAATAGGTTGAACGCCGAAATAGAGAAACAGATAGCCGAAGAGGTGGCTAGGCAAGAGCGTGAGGCAAAACGACTTGCTGAAGAGCGACGTAAGAAAAGAGAAGAAGAGGCTCGCATTGCCGAAGAGAAGCGACTTAAAGAGCAGAAAAAGAAACCTAAGGAAAAAGGAAAAGTAGAGCCCAAGGAAGAGACTCCCGTTCGAAAACCTATTGAAAAGGAGGAGCCACTTATTGCTGAAGCTGAGACTTTCAATTTGTCGAAAAACTTTGTTGCTAATAAAGGACAACTCCCCCTGCCCGTGACGGGTGCAGCTTCCATTGTGACATCATTTGGTGTACATAAACACAGTGAGTGGGATGTATCAACCAACAGCAGTGGTATTGACATTCAAGCACAGCAAAATTCAGATGTGCGCTCCATTTTTGATGGCGAGGTTTCGCGCATCATCGCTTTCCCAGGATACAACAACTGTGTAATTCTTCGTCACGGCGAATATTATACCTTCTATGCTAATATCATTAATGTGTATGTGAAAAAAGGGCAGAAAGTGAAAACTGGAGAACCATTGGGTAAAATATATACCGACTCTGATACAGGAATTGCTACGATGCACTTTCAGTTGTGGAAGAAAACAACCAAAATAGATCCGGCACCTTGGCTCAAGCGGTGATAAAGTGCTGACTAAATAGATAGTAGAAAAATTAATATAAATTCATTGTAAACTCTTATTGTATGAATCTAAAACTGCGTTTAATATTGATGAACTTTCTCCAATATGCAATTTGGGGAGCTTGGTTAATTTCTTTGGGGGCTTACTTGGGAGGTAAGCTGGAATTTACTGGCATTCAAATTGGTAGCTTTTTTGCCACAATGGGTATTGCCTCACTCTTTATGCCTGGCCTGTTGGGGGTGATTGCTGACCGTTTTATTCCGGCCGAAAAGTTGCTGGGTATTTGTCATCTCTTGGGTGCTACGTTTTTGTTCTTAGCGGCACCGCAAACAGAGTATGCTTCGCTTTACACTTACATATTGCTTGCAGTGTTTTTTTATATGCCTACCATTGCTTTGTCAAATGCTGTGGCATACAATGCGCTTGAGAAGTTTGGATTTGATACTGTGAAAGCTTTTCCACCCATTCGTGTGTGGGGTACAGTAGGTTTTATAGTGTCTATGATTGCTGTTGACTTAATCCGAATGGATGGGCTTAAATTCTCACAATCTGCCTACCAACTCTATTTTGCAGGAGGTCTATCATTGCTGTTGGGAATTTATTCTTTTACACTCCCTAAATGTCCTACCACGGGTGCTAGTGAAAGTAAATCGTGGGTTGACAACTTTGGTCTGCGAGCCTTTGCTTTGTTTAAACAACGCAAGATGGCTATCTTTTTCACCTTCTCTATGTTGCTTGGTGTAGCACTTCAGATTACTAATATGTTTGCCAATGACTATTTGACCAATTACTTTGGAAAAATGCCCGAGTATCAAGGCACATTTGGGGTAGAATATGCTAATATTCTTATTTCATTGTCACAAATGTCGGAGACTCTCTGTATCTTACTAATACCTTTCTTTTTGAAACGTTTTGGTATTAAGAAAGTAATGTTGATAAGTATGTTTGCTTGGATATTGCGTTTTGGTTTAATGGGTCTTGGCGATCCAGGTGGCGGTGTATGGATGCTTGTTCTCTCTATGCTTGTATATGGTGTGGCTTTTGACTTCTTCAATATTTCAGGTTCACTCTTTGTGGAGCAAGAAACTAACCGCAACATTCGCTCCAGTGCACAAGGGCTTTTTATGATTATGACCAATGGTTTTGGAGCTTTTATAGGTTCATATGCTGCCGGACAGGTAGTAGATATGGTGGGTTGGCCCAATGCATGGTTTGTGTTTACAGCTTATTCAGTGGTGGTGATGATACTGTTTGCTATTCTCTTTAAGTACAAACACGACCCTGAGAAGCTTGAAAGACAGTTGGCTAAATAACAGGTTACTAAAATCAATCAGTTCTTTGATGTAGCTGATTAATAAAACTAACAATAACGACCAAAGGAGTTTAACTTCTTTGGTCGTTTTTGTTATAGCTATGTCTGAAATAGAAAGAGTATGGCTTATACGTACAATGTTGTGTTGACTATTTTTTTATTAATCCAAAGAACTTGTAGGCATATTACAGTCTGTGGCATCAGTAGGTCGAAACATTTTGTAGGTCTACAATTACGTTTTTCACAGGGAAAACTTGCATCCACGGGCTACAAAATGTTTAAAAACACATAATTCTCATTTTGTTGTCCATTTCGTATGCATTCAGGTCATGAAAACGCACTTCTCGCAGTAAGATTCTCTTCTCATCAGTCGATTCTTAAATCTTAGGCTATAGTTTACTCCATTCACGTCCTTTCTTTTCAATAGTAGGCTTAAAAAGAGCCATTCTAGCTATTCAAAACATTTCTACTGCGGTAGATTGCGTTTTCAACAGATGAACGATGGATTGTAGTGATACAATTTGATTTCCACCTGTTATACACCACTTCTTGTAGTGAATTGAAATAAACAACTGCTTATTATTTACAAATTGACAATCATCAAACTTAAAGTTAATGTGAATGTCACATAAAACACCTCGTTTTTTCTGTTGATCCTCTTGTAGAGCGTCTTTATATTCTATATAGCCAAAACAAAGGGTGAAAGTTCTTGCAAACTTTCACCCTTCATATTTATTGTAAAGTGATTATTAAAAAAACCTCTTTATTTATTCTTCTACATCTTTGGGCATCATGCCTACAACTATTTCGTTTTCTTGCGATAGTAGTTTATCGGCAAGTTCTTTCACATCGTTGTTTGTTATTGAGTTCAATGTTGAAAGGTAATTGGTGTAATCATCTTCACCATAGAAATAATAAGTACTAAGAGCACCAAGCCAATAGCCGTTTTGCTTCACGCTTTCGCTATACTGCTTGTTCATAAACTCTTTTACTTTATTGAAATCTGCTTCACGTGGTCCGTTTTCAGCAATACCTTTCAATTCTTTATGAACAATAGCATTCAAATGCTCCATTTTAGCAGGATCTGTGTCATAGACAATTTGCAAGAGAGTTTGGTTTTCTGGATATCGCGAAATTGATCCTGTTGATGAAACTCCATATGTGCCTCCTTCGTCTTCTCTTACTTTTTCAGTGTAAACAATGTCTAAGATCTGATCAAAGAGGCTCATTGTTAATCTGTTTTTTAATGTTCTCTCTATTTCTCCAGAGAAGATATTATATACAGATGCTTTTGGGTTTTGCATTTCCTGTTGGAAAATGTTTTCTACCTTGCCTTTGTTTACATCCATTGGAACACGTGTGAAATCTTTCTCTGTTGCATTTCCAGGTAAGGAGGCTAAGTAAGTAAGCACAGCAGGTTTGATTGCTTCTTCATCTATATTACCTACAAATGTGAAAACAAAGCTTCCTGGATTGGAAAACACCTCGTTGTACATTGTCATTATTTTGTCGTAATCTACCTTTTGCAAATCTTCCAATTTAAAACGAGCCACTATCGGATTGTCGCCATACAATGCATGTACAGCCGAATCGCTGAAAGCAACCATTGGTTCTGCTTCTGCATTCTTAAGTTGCGATTCCATTCTCTCCATATATGAATCGAAAGCATCTTGATCTTGGCGTGGCGAGGTGAAGTATAGATATACAAGCTGCAGCATAGTTTCAAAATCTTTTATAGATGATGAGCCACTAAAGCCTTGTGAGGTAAGGCCAACTGATGGAGATGCGGATGCTGATTTACCTACCAATACTTTTTTTAGGTTTATATTGCTAAAGTTTCCAACTCCACCTACTGTCATAACGCTTCCCATTATTTTGGTGTTAATTGGATCTTGCTCTACATATTGTGAATATCCACCCTTGCTTGAAGCAGACATTATTATTTGGTCATCTTTGAAATCTGTTGTTTTTAAAACAACTCTCATTCCGTTTGACAATGTCCATACTGTTGCATCTAACTCTTCATTTGTTTCAGTTTTAGCTATTTCGCCCTGAGCAGGAGGAGTTGTTATAAGGGGTTCGTCTGAAACCTCTTCAGCATAAGGCTCAATCTCTTCTGCTTTGGTACTTTCTACAATACTCAACACCTCTTCTTCAGTAGGATATACCAAACCTTCTTTATCAGGTCCTGATATAGAGATAACCATGTTTTGATCTTGAATGAGCTGAGCAACTGTTTGATTAATTACATCTAACCCAATGTTAGGAGCAATCATATTCATCATATTATACTCATACTCTATACCTGCAAATGGTTCGTTTTTGATAAAGCTATTTACATACTCTTTTGAGTACGAGCTGTTTGGTTGCTTGTCTCTATTGTTATAAGCATTTTCGTAAGCTTTCAGAGTGTTTTCACGCGCTCTTTCATATTCAGATTCAGTAAAGCCATGTCTTTTCATTCGTTCAGTCTCGCGAATCATTGCCGCTAAGGCTTCTTCTACTTTATCGTCGGCTGATGTGGCTGCTACTGTCCAAGCGTCTTTTGTTTTTGCAACAAAGTATTCACCATCATACGCATAAGCACCAAGAAAAGGGGCGTTAGGCTTTTGTGTCATTTCTGAGAAACGATCACTTATCATTCTCGATGCAACACTGTTGATATAGTTTATAATAAGTCCTGTTTGCGATTGTTTAAGTTCGTCAGGTGTTGGTTCGTGTTTGTAGAAAACCATTAAGCTAGTGCTGGTGGCTTCCTTGTCTGTTGCTATAGAAACAAGAGGGTCGTAATTGTCTGGAACAGGGAAGTAAACACGCTCAGCTGCATCTTCATCTAATTCTATTTTGGAGAACAAAGTTTTCACCTTTTCTTCTACTGCATCCACATCTATGTCTCCCACAATGATGATACCTTGCAAATCTGGGCGGTACCATTTTTCGTAGTAGTCGCGAATTTCTTGATGCTCAAAATTGTTTATAACATCTATGCTACCAATGGGCAATCTGTTTGCATACTTGCTGTCTTTAAACATTACAGGGAGCATTTTTTCCCACAAGCGCGATTGTG
>CAYTJC010000122.1:0-5825 GCA_964437875.1 uncultured Dysgonomonadaceae bacterium | reverse complement strand
GGGGTTCGAGTCCCTTCAGCCGCACAAACATTGTAAGAAGCTAAACGTCGTAATCTATTGATTACGGCGTTTTTTTTTGCTTCACACCCTGACCTAACAAAAACACAATAGACATAATCTCTGACACATAGCTATTTTATTGATTATCTTTTTTCTAAACATTTCGCACCCCTACAAAACATTTTGAAACAGTTGAAACTTGCATCCACGGGCTACAAAATGTTTGAAATCACATAATTATCGTTTTGTTGCCAATTTATTGGCCATTACCATCATAAAAATCCAATTCACGATGTAAGATTTTCTTTTCGTCAGTCGGTTTAGGAATCTTGGGTTGCTGTTTCTTCTTTCACGCCTTATATCTTCAATATTAAGCGTGAAGTGAACCATATTAGCGATTCAGAACATTTCTACGACCGTAGATTACGTTTTCAACAGATGAACTCCCAGTTGTTGGCATAAGATTTGATTTCCACCTGTTGAATGGTGCTTTTTAGAGTAAATTGTAAAAAACAGCTGCCTACTATTTACAAATTGACATTCATCAAACTTGAAAATAGTGTGAGTCACCTAATTATTACAGTAATATACTTACAAGCAAATGGTTTTATTTTGGATGAGTAATCATCTGATAGCGCTATTTGACAATAGCTTTAAATTATCAGCTAATACTTCTATTTTCACAACGAGATTGTATATATTTGCTGTCATACTAACTTTATATATAAAAAGTAAGGTTTTAATTAATCACATTAATCAACTCAAAGATTTGTCATGAAAAAATTTCTATCTCTATTTATCATCAGTTTATTCATTATTAGTTTGCATGCACAGGAATACACTCTTATATGGAGTGATGAGTTTGATGTAGATGGAACACCCAATGAAAAGTATTGGAGCTACGAAAGTGGTTTTGTTAGAAACAGAGAACTCCAATGGTATCAACCAGGCAATGCCTATTGTAAAGACGGTTTGCTTATACTTGAAGGACGAGAGGAAAAAAGACCCAACCCTTTGTATGAAAAGGGGAGTGACTCGTGGCGCAAAGAAAGAGAAAACATACAATATACTTCTGCATCTATCAACACTAACGGCAAAATGGAGTTTATGTATGGCAGGGTGGAAGTGAGAGCACGAATCCCTGTGGCCAGCACATCGTGGCCGGCAATATGGACATTGGGCACCAGTATGGAGTGGCCATCGGGTGGCGAGGTTGACATTATGGAGTATTACGAGATTGATAACATACAGCACATTCTGGCCAATGCTGCTTGGGGCTCTGATAAAAGATTTGTAGGCCAGTGGAGCACAAAAACAGTTCCATTTACGTACTTCACCGAAAAAGACAAAGATTGGGCCAGCAAATTCCATATCTGGAGAATGGATTGGGATGAAACTTCCATAAAACTATTTTTGGACGATGAGTTGCTCAATGAAATACCATTGAGTAAAACAATAAACGGATCATTAGGTGACTACAAGAACCCCTTCAAACAACCACACTATCTGCTACTGAACTTAGCAATTCGCAATACGGGAACTTTGCCAGACAGCGATGTTTTCCCTATGAAGTATGAAATTGATTACGTTCGTGTTTACCAAAAAGATTAAGTATATTTACAAACACATATAGCTTTTAGAAAATTATGAAAACAAATTTACTCCTTCTTTTATCTGTTTTTGTACTCTTGGCCTGTACAGAACAAGATTCGAATGCACAAAGCCTCTTCAATGGAACCGATCTAAGTGGGTGGCATGAAGACGTGCCAGCAATGGACGATAACCCCAATGCAACAAACCCCTTTATTGTTCGCAAAGGTATGTTGGTGAGTTTAGGCACACCAGGTGGACACCTCATTACAGACGAAGAGTTTGAGAATTACCGTTTGGAAGTAGAGTATAGATTTGCAGCAGAACCCGGCAATTGTGGTGTATTGGTACATGCCTCAAAACCACGCGCTTTGTACAATATGTTTCCAAAATCACTAGAAGTGCAAATGGAACATATGAATGCTGGAGACTTTTGGTGCATTGTTGAAGATATAACTGTACCCAATATGGAAAGCAGAAGAGGCCCTAAAGAAGAATGGGGAATAACAGAAGGAAAGGCACGACGCATAAAGAAACTAAAAGATGGTGCAGAAAAACGTGTGGGCAGTTGGAACAAAATGGTAATAGAATGTCTTGCGGATGAAGTGAGAGTGTGGGTAAACAACCAATTAGTAAATGATGGATACTACTGCACCGCACAAAAAGGACAAATAGCGCTACAGGCTGAGGGTTCTGAAGTTGAGTTCCGCAAAATTGAGATATCTCCCATCTCTAAGTTAACAGAAGCAGAGAAATAAAAATAGCACAAGAAAAATATGAAAATAGTTTTTGCGACCAACAATCAACATAAACTCAACGAAATAAAAAAAATAAGCAAAGGGCAGCTAGAAATTCTTAGTCTGAGCGATATAGATTGTCACGAGGATATACCCGAAACAGGCAACACCCTGAAAGAGAATGCACTTATAAAAGCACAATACGTGAAAGATAAGTTTGGGCTAGATTGCTTTGCCGATGATACAGGACTGGAAGTGGAAGCCTTGGACAATGCTCCCGGAATATACTCATCGAGATATGCAGGACCCAATTGTGACCCTGAAGACAATATGCAAAAACTCATTCATGAGCTGCAAGACAAAGAAAACAAAAATGCCCAATTCAGAACAGTTATTGCCCTACTATTAAATGGTAAAGAGTATTATTTTGAAGGGATAATACGTGGAGAAATTACCGCCCAGAAAGAAGGAACAAACGGTTTTGGCTACGACCCAATTTTCAGACCCAAAGGTTATGACACAACATTTGGCACACTTTCAGAAGAGGTGAAAAACAAACTAAGCCACAGAGCTTTAGCAACACAGAAGCTTGTAGCATTTTTAATGCAACAAAAAGAAGAGAAAAATACTTAACAATACAAATTTACTATGGAGAATAATATTCGCACAGGCATTATTGGTTTTGGTTTATCGGGAAGAGTGTTTCATGCACCCTTTATAGATGTAGTAGATGGTTTTGAGCTTTCAAAAATAAGCACAACCAACCTCAACAACACGCGCATTGCACAACAAAGCTACCCTAATGCAACAGTTGTATCTGATGTGCAAAACATTATAAACGACGACAACATTGATTTGGTCATTGTCACATCGCCTAACGCAGTGCATTTCCATTGGGCAAAAGCAGCATTGCTTGCCAACAAGCATGTGGTGGTAGAAAAACCTTTTACTGTAACCTTGGCAGAAGCCAATGAGTTGGTTGAACTGGCCAAACAAAAGAAAAAGATACTCACTGTTTATCACAATCGCAGATTTACGAGTGATACCAAAACCGTGAAGAAGATACTAGAGAGTGGCTTGTTGGGCGATGTGGTGGATTACGAAACACATTTCGACCGCTTCAGACCCGAACCCAAAGAGGGAGCATGGCGAGAAGATCCGCTGCCAGGATCAGGTATTTTCTACGACCTTGGCTCACATTTGATAGATCAATCGCTCTATTTCTTCGGTATGCCAGAGGCAGTAACTGCTCACATACAAGCAGTGAGACCATGGGCAAAGGCCGATGACTCATTTGATGTGAAACTACACTACCCCACCCATACTGCCACTTTGAAATCGGGAACTTTAGTAAAAATACCAGGCCCCACCTATCAAATTCATGGCACTAAAGGCTCTTTTGTTAAATATGGATTGGATGTGCAAGAAGAAAACATAGATAAGGGAGCAATTCCCAATACTCCCGATTGGGGTATGGAGCCTGAAGCAATATGGGGAACACTCAAAGCTGAGAGCCATGGAATAGAAATATGCAGTGTAATAGAAAGTGAAAGAGGAGATTATCGCGATTACTTTATAAACCTCAGGGATGCTATTTGGGGCAAAAGCGAAATAGCAGTAACTGCTAAAGAGGGTGCCAATGTGATGAAAATTATTGAATTGGCCATACTGAGTGACAAAGAAAAAAGAACAGTAGATGTTCCAAAGTAAAATCAGATGTAAAGAATAAACAAAATCAATAGAAACACACCATAGAGAGTGTCTGAAGTAATTTTTCAGGCACTTTTTTTATCAAAAGTTTTACACCTTGCCTCAATAGGAGCTTATTTATTTCAGTGCACTACTACAAAAAACTAAACAGGGCAAACTTTTGTATGTGTGCAAAGTTATCAAAATATAGATTTTAGCCCTTTCGCACGTGTACAAAACCACTAAAATATAAGTTCTTGAGGTTTCGCACGTGCACAAAACTACCAAAATAAAAGTTCTTGAGGTTTCGCATGTGTACAAAACCACTAAAATAAAAGTTCTCGAGGTTTCGCACGGGTACAAAACGTGCTCAGTGTAGTAAGTGCTCTCCTTTCACAAGGTCAAATAAAGAAAAGGCTAAATAAAGAATATTGCTGCACCGTCCGTACTTATGAAATCACCAACAACCCGTTGTGCCAAAATCTTCTCTTTGTAAAAAATGGCAGAAAGAACAATAATATGATGTGAGCCAAAACAATATGAGCTGAGGCAACCGCGGTGTGTATGTGTGCGTTAAAAAGCAAAAAGAGAAAGGGAGTCCCCCCAGCAAAGGATAAGAAGATAGTGACAATGTGTAGATTTGCAGGTAAGAAAAGTGGTTAATAATTGATGTTACAAATGCACAATTTTTCAATTTAGTTGCAACAAACATCCCTACTCCCCATTTTTCACACACTAGCATATCTTTATTTACATCTCTTCTGCCACGAAACCAGTTTTTTTAATTGTTTTAATCACATCTTTGGCTTGCAAGCTGTCAGTTTCTACGGTCAGAATATTATCTGCATGATCAGTATCCACCTGCCAAGAGACAATGCCCTCTTTTTTGTCTAAAAATGGCTTCACTCGTGCCTCGCAGTTAGAGCACATTATGTTGGTTTTAAATTTCAATGTTTTCATATCTGTTTGTAATTTATATTTAATTGGTTCTATAATCAGTTTATATTTTCCGATAGTTTGATAATAAAAGAGTAAAGACCATTATAATTTTTTTGATCTCAATCGTAAACTATTCGTTACTACACTCACCGAGCTAAGTGCCATGGCTGCACCCGCAATCATTGGACTCAACAAGAATCCATTGATAGGATACAATATCCCTGCAGCAATGGGTATGCCTATAACGTTGTAGATGAAAGCCCAAAACAAGTTTTGTCTAATAGCTTTTACTGTGCTATCAGACAGACGAATGGCTTTTGGTATTTTCAATAAATCGGAAGAGATGATGGTCATCTTCGCCACCTCCATAGCTATGTCACTCCCTTTGCCCATGGCAATACTCACATCGGCCTGTGCTAGTGCTCCACTATCGTTGATGCCATCGCCCACCATTGCCACCACTTTGCCTTTTTGTTGCAACTCTTTCACCAAGCGGGCTTTCTCGTCTGGCAAAACGTTACCTTTATAATTAGTAATACCCAACTCTTTGGCTAGTGCTTTAGCAACCATCTCGTTATCTCCCGTAAATATGGCAGTATCAATATGCATCTTCCTCAACTGATTGATAGCCTCTTTTGTAGTAGGCTTCAGTTTATCTGTAATGGATATTACCCCAAGTGCTGTATCAGGGGTGGCAAAAATAGTAACTGTGTGAGCCGCCTCCAACTCTTTGTTGATGGACTGTTCCATTGTTGTAGGTATGCTGATATTTTTGGAGCGGATGTATTGTGGATTTCCCACAAAATAATGCTCTCCATTGTAGTTGCCATCAATCCCCTTGCCACTCACTTGTTGTACCTCAACACCAGC
>CAYTJC010000121.1:0-5852 GCA_964437875.1 uncultured Dysgonomonadaceae bacterium | reverse complement strand
AAAGCAATACAAGAATTGGGTTATGAACAACCCATGCCCGTACAAGAGGAAGTGATTCCTTTATTATTGGGAGGAACTCGCGATATTATCGCACTTGCACAAACCGGAACTGGTAAAACAGCTGCATTCGGTTTGCCTATCATTCAGAAAGTAGATGTACAGAAAAAGGCTCCACAAACATTGATTTTGTGCCCTACTCGTGAACTATGTCTCCAAATTTCTGCCGATCTCAACGATTACTCTAAATATGTAGATGGCGTAAAAGTTCTCCCTGTTTATGGAGGATCAAGTATTGATAGCCAAATACGCTCGCTAAAGCGAGGTGTTCAGGTTATTGTTGCTACTCCAGGTAGATTAATTGACCTATTGAACCGAAAAGTCATGTCTCTTGACTTAGTTCATACTGTAGTTTTAGATGAAGCTGACGAAATGCTCAACATGGGTTTTACAGAAAGTATAGATGATATTCTTTCTCGTGTTCCAAGTGGACGTAGCATGTTGTTATTTTCTGCTACTATGCCCAAAGAGATTGCAAGAATCACAAAGAAATACATGGATAGTCCAATTGAAATTGTGGTTGGTAGAAAAAACGAAGGTGCGCTCAATGTAAAGCACGTATATTACATGGTTACTGCTCGTGATAAATACCTTGCCCTAAAACGTATTGCTGATTATTATCCAAATATTTATGCCATTGTATTCTGTCGTACACGACGTGAAACACAAGAAATTGCTGATAAGTTAATTCAGGAAGGATACGATGCAGACTCATTGCACGGAGAGTTATCTCAAAGTCAACGAGATATGGTAATGGGTAAATTTCGTAGTAAAAACTTGCAGTTTTTAGTTGCAACTGATGTTGCAGCGAGAGGAATTGACGTAGATGATGTTACACACGTTATCAATTATGGTTTGCCCGACGATGTAGAAAGCTACACTCACAGAAGTGGTAGAACTGGTAGAGCAGGCAAAAATGGAACTTCTATTTCTATTATTCATATAAAAGAAAAAGGGAAGATTGGTCAATTTGAGAAATCAATGAACAAGAAGTTTGAAAGACGTACTCTTCCAACTGGAGATGCTATATGCGAAAAGCAACTTTTCAACTTGGTTGACAAAATAGAGAAAGTAAAAGTAAACGAAGCTGAAATTGAACGTTTACTACCTTCTATATTCAGAAAATTAGATTGGTTAGAAAAAGAAGATATCATAAAACGTATCGTTTCTTTAGAATTTAATCGTCTTCTCGAATACTATAGTTCTGCCGAAGAAATAATGGAACCCACAGAGCGTTCTTCTAGAAAAGATAGAGATGACAGAAGTGATAGAAGATCATCTAATAGAGATGGTGGCGGAAGTCGTCAAGCTGAAAAGGGTTATACACGAATTTTTATTAATATAGGTAAAATGGATGGAGCTAATCCAGCCAATTTGATGGGATTCATCAATGATCATGTTACAGGTAAGGTAGCTATTGGAAAAATAGATTTACTTCAGAATTTTTCATTTTTTGAAGTACCTGAAGATTCAGCACCTAAGGTAGTAAAAACATTCAAGGGTTTGTTTGTTGAAGACAGAAAACTTGTTGTTGAAGTAGCACAAGAGTCAAATACAAGATCTAATTCTGGTAGAAAAGGAAGACGACCAAAAGGAAGACGTTATTAATAATTTTTTAAGGTCTTAATACAATATATAAATAACGGAATTGGTGAAAGCTAATTCCGTTTTTTATTTAAAGAAATAATTAAAGAATTATTTCTTTAATGGCTGTTTATTAAAAAAAAATGATTTACTTTGTATCGCAAATAGTGTTGGTTTAATGACTTTACAATTAGATGATTACATATTCAATTTTATTTGACTATATCAGCAACAAAAACTTCATTATATCACATTCAAAACAATAAAATAAAAATAATACACTCAAACAACTTAAAACTTCACTATTAATAAATGACCATTATGAAACAAAAACTGTTGATTAGAGATTTAACATTAAGAGATGGGCAGCAATCAGCATTTGCAACTCGCATGAATCAAGATCAAATAGATCGAGTATTACCATTTTATAAAGATGCCAATTTCTATGCTATGGAAGTTTGGGGAGGAGCAGTTCCAGACTCAGTTATGCGTTACTTAAACGAAAACCCTTGGGATAGACTTGAGAAAATACACGAAGGTGTAGGCAAAGCCTCTAAATTAACAGCACTTTCACGTGGTAGAAACTTATATGGTTATGCACCTTATACGAATGAGATTATTGATGGTTTTTTCAAAAATGCAGTTTCTTCGGGCCTAGATGTAATGCGTATTTTTGATGCATTGAATGATGTTGACAATATCAAATCGAGCGTAAAATATATAAAGAAATACGGTGGATTGGCAGATTGTGCTATTTGTTACACAGTAGATCCAAAATTTGACGAACCTGTACCTACAAAGAAAAAAAGAAGCTTATTTTCTTTTTTGAAAAAAGATAAGCCTGCAGAATCTACATACACTGAAGTTTTTACAGACGAGTATTTTTTGAACAAGGCAAAAGAAATGATGGCCTTGGGAGCCGACATGATCACAATTAAAGATATGAGCGGACTTATTCCTCCCTCTCGTGTTAGAACTTTGATTCCGTTGATCAAAAATGAAGTAAAAGTTCCTTTAGATTTTCATACACATTGTACTCCTGGTTTTGGTCTTGGAGCTGTACTAACAGCTATTATGCATGGAGCTGACATAGTGGACACCAATATATGGAATTTTGCTGGTGGTCCTGCAGCTCCTGCTGTAGAGCTTATCTATATTTTCTGTAAGAAATTGGATATTCAGTTTGATGTAAACATGGAGGCCGTTGCTAAAATCAACAAAGAATTATTTGAAATTAGAAAAGAGTTAGATGCTTATGATGCTGTTAAGCAATTTCCAAATCAGTTTAATCCTCTCACAGATACACTTCCTGCAGAAATAGATAAAGAGTTTGACAAAGCCATTGCCTCTGTTAAGAACTTCAATGAAGAGGCTCTTTTAGATGCTTGCCATGCAATAGAAGATTACTTCAATTTTCCAAAACCAAATGAATTGGTTAAGAATGCAGAGATCCCTGGAGGTATGTACACCAATATGGTTGCTCAGTTGAAGCAATATAACTCTATGCACATTCTTGAAGATGCTATGAAGTTAATTCCGAGTGTGAGACTTGATGCTGGTTTGCCACCATTGGTAACTCCTACAAGTCAGATTGTTGGTGCCCAAGCTGTTGCATCAGCACTCAATCATAATAATGGGAGAGAAAAGTATGCTAATCCTTCCAATCAATTTGTTTCTCTTGTGAAAGGAGAATATGGTAAAACTCCAGTGGCTATTGATCCTGAATTTAGATTGAAAATGACTGGATCGAGAGAGGAAATACCTTATGACACCTCCAATTACAAACGTCAAGAAAATCCAACACTCGATGAATATGGAGGCGTAAAAGTTGCTCAAAACGAAAAAGAAGAACTGCTGCTTGAATTATTTCCAACTGTAGGTCTAACTTATCTGAAAGGACAACGCAAAAAAGAATATGAACTAAAGAACAAATCGGTAGAAACTAGCAAACCTGTAGCAAAAAAAGAGGTTGTTGAAGCTCAATCTCAAGTTCCTTCAGCGGTTATTGAGAGTCCAATGCCAGGAAGTATCTCTAAGATATTTGTGAAAGAGGGCGAAAAGGTAGAGAAAGGCAAAGTTCTTTTGATATTAGAAGCTATGAAAATGGAAAACGATATAGTTGCCGAAACTTCAGGAACTGTGAGTAAAATATTAGTTGAAGAAGGCTCATTTGTGCAAGCCGGAAGCCCTATGGTGGAACTTGTATAGTTTGTCTTTTTTCTCTTAGTGATAGAGTGTTGTTTTTGTGTTATGTAGAACCAAAACATCATCTATACGTAACATTATAGCGTCTATTTCAATGTGTTATCGCACAGAGAAATAGACGCTTCTGTTTGCGATAGTTTGCCATATACAAAAAAGTTATCTCCAGAGATAACTTTTTTGTATATTTGTAATCAACTAATACAACTAATTATCTTATGGCGCGAAAAAAGCTTACTCCAATACAAATGGGATTCATTGTTTTACTTTGGGTTTTCATTGTGGCATATATTTTAATATATTCTCCTACAATCACTCCAACAACTGTTATTTCTATTATCATGTCAGGTATCATAGTTTTCATTCCTATCTATAAAACCTTGAGAAAATAGCAATATGTTATTTTATCTGACGTTTTACAGTCAATCTGTATTGTATTTCAAAATAAAAAAGTAAATTTGCACACAGACTTTTTCTAAATAGAGTAGTTTGATACTCATTCACTACATTTTATATTCTTATATGAAAACAGCTCACATTATTAATCAAATAAAAGCACGCTTCCCCAATGAACCAGAATATTATCAGGCCATTGAAGAGGTGTTAGAATCTATAGAAGAGATATACAACGAACATCCAGAGTTTGAAAAAGCTAACTTAATAGAACGATTAGTTATACCAGATAAGATAATATCGTTTCGCATTACATGGGTGGACGACAAAGGTCAGGTTCATACCAATATGGGCTATAGAGTGCAACACAACAATGCTATTGGACCTTATAAAGGAGGTATCAGATTTCATTCATCAGTGTCGCCCTCCATTCTCAAGTTTTTAGCTTTCGAACAGACCTTCAAAAATGCACTCACCACCCTTCCAATGGGAGGAGGAAAGGGAGGTTCTGATTTTTCTCCACGTGGTAGATCTGACGGCGAAATAATGCGTTTTTGTCAAGCTTTTGTAGAAGGATTGTGGCGTAACATTGGCCCTAATACTGACGTTCCTGCTGGTGATATTGGAGTAGGTGGTAGAGAAGTAGGTTATATGTTTGGTAAGTATAAGAAACTCTCCGAAGAGTTCACAGGTGCTTTTACAGGAAAGGGTTTTGAATTTGGAGGATCTCGTATTCGTCCCGAAGCTACAGGATATGGTAATGTCTA
Organism: uncultured Dysgonomonadaceae bacterium; assembly: GCA_964437875.1. Classification (GTDB taxonomy): domain Bacteria; phylum Bacteroidota; class Bacteroidia; order Bacteroidales; family Dysgonomonadaceae; genus UBA2632. Next base: position 849 of record CAYTJC010000121.1, on the reverse strand, counting down.
TTTTTTGCGTGAAATGCTCAAAACTCAAAATAAAGACTTAAAAGGGAAAAGATGTCTTGTGTCTGGTTCAGGAAATGTGGCACAGTATACATGCGAAAAACTGATAGAGTTGGGCGCAATTCCCGTAACGCTTTCCGATTCCGATGGATATATTTATGATGCTGAAGGAATCACTACAGAAAAACTTGCATTCATACAAGATCTAAAAAACTTATACCGAGGTCGTATTAGTGAATATGCCGAAGAGTATGGTTGCAAATATGTTGCTGGAGGCAGACCTTGGTGCGAAAAAGGGGATATAGCATTACCTTCAGCCACTCAAAACGAAATAAACAAAGACGATGCTGCTTTACTTATTGCTAATGGTGTAATAGCAGTTTCGGAAGGCGCAAATATGCCTTGTATGCCAGAAGCAATCGACCTTTTTCATGAAAATAAGGTGCTTTTTGCTCCTGGTAAAGCTGCCAATGCTGGCGGAGTATCTGTTTCGGGTTTGGAGATGACACAGAATTCAGAACGATATAGCTGGCCGGCGGAGCAAGTTGATGAGAAGTTGAAATGGATTATGGCTGATATACATGAGAGCTGTGAAAAGTATGGCACTCAGCCCGATGGTCATATAAACTATGTGAAAGGAGCAAATATTGCAGGTTTCATGAAAGTTGCAAAAGCTATTATGGCTCAAGGAGTTGTTTAAAGTCAAAATATAGTGGCAAACTATACTTATCTATAAGTGTTTTAAGCCATTTATATAAAAACTATCTGTTTTATTTTTTTTGTATAGATAAATACATTACTTTTGCAAACTGTAATGAAACATGGTCCGGTAGCTCAGCTGGATAGAGCAAC
>CAYTJC010000120.1:0-5883 GCA_964437875.1 uncultured Dysgonomonadaceae bacterium | reverse complement strand
TGAGCAATGGCATCGTTGCCTTTCATCAAAGTAATTTCTTCTGACATAATTTTATGTGTGGTTTTAAATTTTAAATGATTTGGAAAGATAAAGCGAACCTTATTTCTCGACTTTTTTTCGATAAACTGTTAGTACACCATCAGGACATACAAATCCGCAATTAGCACACCCAATGCAATCATCGGGATTCTCCATGTAAACATAGTGGTATCCGCGGATGTTCACTTCGCGAGGCTGCAGACTGAGCACACTTGTAGGACAAGAAACAACGCATAAGTTACAGCCCTTGCATCGTTCTGTATTTACAACTACGTGACCTTTTATTTTTGCCATTATCTATTTAAGTTTAAGTATTTGATTATAAAAATAATGCTTCTTTCTCTACCAATCAAGCTTTAGAGTGTTAATGTTTTATGTTGCAGAAACCTTTAAACTATCTTATGTAAATCGAATTGGGATTGTTCTCCGTCTTTTATTTATAAAATGGGGTAAATCAATTGCAAATAGTAAGATTGTGGTGCTTTTTAGGACTGATTTCACTAAATTAAAAACTTCAATTTTGTTGCACTTTCTTACCAACCAAAAGCTTCTGCGTGCATCCAATTGCCTTGAGTGCGCAATACCTGCTCAATAATATCTCTTGCAACACCTTGTCCCCCATTTTTGGTCGATATGTATTTGGCAATATGTTTTATTTCAGATGCTGCATCAGCAGGAGCAACAGGCAGAGCCACCTTTTGCATCACCTCATAGTCGGGTATATCATCGCCCACATACACCATCTCTTCGGGTTTGTAATCTGTATTCTCCAAAAGATGATTGAAGTCTCTCATTTTCAGACTCGATTTCATGTAAATATGTTTCACCCCCAATGCTTCGTATCTCACCCTCACAGCCTCAGAGTTGCCTCCCGTGATGATGGCTACGCCATACCCGCTTCTGATGGCCAGGTTAATGGCATATCCGTCGTGAATATTGGCAGTGCGCAAAGGCTCCCCATTGTTAGACAGTGTAATGGTTTGCGACGAAAGCACTCCGTCTATATCAAACACAAAAGTTTTTATTTTAGTTAGGTCGAAATTTATGCTGCTCATAATTGTTTTTGTTATATAATATCGTTTGTCTCTATTTTCGTTTTGCGAAAAACATCAAAGTAATTCCTGCCATCATCACCACCAGTGGAAAAGCGTGTAGGGTAAGATTGCTCGACCATTTAAACCAAATATCGGCATAGCCTATCACTCCAATTGCAGTGAGAATGTATCCAAAAGACTTTTCGCTTTTCAACCAAAGGGAGATTGCACCCGCTATCAAGAAAAAGGCAGCAGGTGTTTTCACATAAGTCAACCAAAACCAATGGTTTGTGATTCGGAGTTGAAAAAGAAGAAGTAGAAAGCCAAAGACAAGCAATATCAATCCGTTGCCCATTTTATCGGCTCTTTTGCCACGTAATTTAGCCATAGTTATAAGGGGAATGTAACTATGATTTAAACTCGCCAATGTGCACATTTTCCCACACCAACTCCTCCACATCGTTCGGCCTGCGTTCTTTTTGCTTTTTGCCAAAAGCTATTATAGAAAGCACTTCGTAGGGCATTGGCACTTCCAGTAGGTCACGCACATAATCGGCTGCAGGAACGTGCTCGCTGTAATTCCGTTCTCGCACTTGCACCCAACAGCTGCCCACACCTATATCTTCAGCCTGAAGTTGCATGGCAATGCTTGCAATTGAAGCATCTTCCACCCACACATCGCTCACAAGCGGATTTGCCAACACTACCACTGCCATGGCACAGTCTGCAATGAAGCTGGCTGCTTGCTCTTTTGAGCGCGATAGTTTTTCTAGCATCTCTTTGTCTTCCACTACTACAAATTGCCAAGAATGACCATTTTTGGATGTAGGCGAAAGGAGTGCAGCTTTCAAAATCATTTCAGTCTCTTCGGGCTGCAACAATTCGTCTTTAAATTTTCTGATACTTCGTCGTTGGATTAATAAATCTTGAAATTTACTCATGTTTCTATCGTTGCTTGTGTGTTAATAAAATATATTTTGGTTGTGGCTGAAAGAGGTATATTGAGTAGTGTGAGATTCTACTTGTTAAGAAGTGATGTTTGATCGTTTTCTAAAAAGTTTGGGTAGTAATTGTTTGCACAACTCCTACCCAAGCTTTTTAACACATACCCTGTGTTGTCTCATTTTTTGATATATACCTTCAGTATCTTAGCATCTGTTCGTGGTTTGTCATTACTATCCACTTCAAGATTTGCTATCTTGTCAATAACTTCAATACCCTCAATTACCTCTCCATAGGCTGTGTATTCCATATCTAAATGACGAACGCCACCAACTGTACTGTATGCTTCTTTGAGCTCTGGATCGAAATAAAACTTACCCGGTGCAGCTGTAAAGGCCGAGTCTATCTGATGCAATATTCCCTCCAAACGAGCATTGAAAGCTTTAGGGTCTTCTGCGCGCAAGTCTGCCAGTTCATCTTTGTAGGGGACGTAGTATTTGCGTGTTATTTCATTTTTGATAGGAACATTTACTGCCATCTCCAGCGAGTCTAATCTGCCTTCAGTCATTACTTTGCCATGCACAAAGAATATCTGAGACATGTCCGACTTCTTTTTCGGATTTTCATTATCTCCACGTCGAGGTGCTGAAAGCACTCCTTTTTTGTGAAAATACTTTTCGTTTATTTCTGGCATTATCTCCATTGCGGCACTTCCGCCCCCCTGAATCATAAAGTTTTTGATTACTCTCTGAAACTTAGTATTGTCAAAGAAGCCTTTCTTCACCAAGTCTAAGAAATACTCGGCATGGCGCGGAGTTTCGTCGTAGAGCATCACAGTCATATCACCATAATTGGTAGAAACTACTACTTTCGGATATTTTGTTTGTGCATTTGCAAATGCTAAACTCATTATGAGTACTAATAATACGGTTGCTTTTTTCATAAATCTTATCGTTCTTTTCTTTTTTTTTAAAAAATGTTGTGTGATACTTTTATAAATGACACCACCGCTGCTCTAAAGTTTAAAAACATTGCACACAGGCAAAAGCAATGGCGGCCCTCTGTTGCATTTTTAGTTAGGAGCTTTAGTATATAAAAACAGGGCAATAATGGAGAACAGAAGGTTTGGAATCCATGCTGCAATCATGGGGCTCACCATGCCCGAAACGGCAAAGGTAGCACTAATTGTCATAAATAGAATATATCCCATGCTCAAGGCAAGCCCTATCCCAATGTTCAAGCCCATGCCCCCTTTTAGTTTTCGAGCCGAAAGGGAGGCTCCAATAATTGTTAGAATAAAGGCCGACATAATGGAAGCAAACCTGCTGTGATATTCAATTTCGAATGCCTGCATATTGCCTATTCCTCGCTTTTTCTGACTCTCTATGTAACGGAACAGACCTGGAGTGGTCATTAATTGATGATCTGTTTCCGAAATCAAGAAATCGCGTGGTGTTATATATAAAGTAGTATCAATTTCTTCGCCAGAGGTTATCTTCTCTTCCAGCCCCTCAAAATCTCTTATTTGGTAGTCTTTTATTGTCCAACTGAAAGCCGAGTCATACTCTATCTTGTTGGCAGTAAGCCTAGATTCTAGTTGGTTGTCTTCAAATTTATCCAATGAGAAGCTGTAGCCTGTTTTGCTTGTATTATCGTAACTACCAAAATAAGCAATTACTCCGGGTGCAGCTTGCATCTGTATTTTTGAGGCATAATCAACACTCTTTTTCCTCACATATTTGTTTTCAAAATCCACCCGTTTCACGTTAGATGGCGGGATGATGAAGCTACCAAATGCAAAAGTGACAATGGCTATGATAGCAGCCGAAATCATGTAAGGCTTTAGCAACCGCTTAAAGCTAATTCCATTTGAAAGAATGGCAATTATTTCTGAGTTGGTGGCAAGTTTGGATGTAAAAAAGATAACGGCAATAAATACAAACAGCGAGCTGAAAAGATTGGCATAGTAGGGAATGAAGTTGATGTAATAGTCGAAAACTATTTCCTGCAACGATGCGTTGTTGGTAATAAATTTATCAATCTTCTCGTTGATATCAAAAACCACCGATATCGATATAATAAGAATGATTGAGAACACAAATGTTCCCAAAAACTTCTTTATTATGTAGCGGTCCAGTATAGTTAGCTTAAATATATTCTTCATATTGTCATCACTCCTCACTCGTTACAATCTCCGTGTAATATTTTCCATCATCATTGGCTTCCATGTAGAGAAAGTTCCCGCAATGATCTGTTTGCGCGCCTCTTTCACCAACCACATATAGAATGCCAAGTTGTGAATAGAAGCAATTTGCAACGCTAAAATCTCTTTGGCATTGAAGAGGTGACGCAAATAGGCTTTGCTATACAGCGTATCCACCACCGAAGCACCATCTTCCTCAATAGGCGAAAAATCGTCTTTCCATCGTACATTGCGCATATTCATGATTCCATTTTTGGTGAAAATGCGGGCATTTCTGCCATCGCGCGTCGGCATTATGCAATCAAACATATCCACACCCCGCTCAATGGCTTCTAGTAAATCGGCAGGAGTTCCCACACCCATCAGGTAGCGAGGTTTATCTTTTGGCAATATCTCATTCACCACCTCTATCATTTCTAGCATCTTCTCTTTGGGTTCTCCCACTGCCAAGCCGCCAATAGCATTGCCATCGGCCTCTTTCGAAGCCACATTTTCGGCAGCTCGTTTCCTCAATTCAGGATACACGCAACCTTGCACAATGGGAAAAAGAGATTGATTGAATCCATAAGGGTTTTCCGTTTCGTCAAAGCGTGTAATGCAACGGTCTAGCCATCGCTCTGTTAGTTCCAATGAGCTTTTTGCATAGCCAAAGTCGGCATCACCTGGCGTGCACTCGTCAAACGCCATAATAATATCGGCCCCAATAATGCGCTGTATGTCCATCACCTTTTCGGGGGTGAAAAAATGTTTCGAACCATCAATGTGACTCCGAAATTCAGCTCCCTGTTCCGATAGTTTTCTGATTTCTGTGAGTGAAAACACTTGAAAACCACCACTATCCGTGAGCATTGGTTTGTTCCAGCTGTTGAATTTGTGCAAACCACCCGCCTGTTTCAAAATATCCATTCCCGGACGCAGATAGAGATGATAGGTGTTGCCCAATATTATTTGAGCTTTAATGTCTTCTTTCAACTCATACATCTGCACAGCTTTCACGCTGCCAACCGTGCCGACAGGCATAAATATGGGAGTTTCCACTTCTCCGTGGTCTGTAGTCATCAGACCAGCACGTGCATTAGATGATTTATCGGTGTGTAGTAGTTCGAATTTCAAAATATATCACATTCATTTATTAATCAGTTGCAAAGTTAACAAAGTAATTTCTAATGGGTAGGACAATACTCATAAATTGTTATAATGCAGGGGGGAGAAGTGAAGAGTGAAGAAGTGAGGATTTAAGAGTTAACACTTCGACAAACTCAGTGCTAGAAATTAAAAGTTATAGGCCTCTGACTGGGCCTGTGATTTGTAGAAACGCAATGTTTTACGTCTGAATGTTGTGTGCTTCACACAAGGCTAGCGCTGTTTTCTGACTCCAATGCTGTTGCTACGTTGCCGCAAGATTGTCTCGTGTGGTGCAACTACCTAAACCACACGAAAGATTCGCGCGGTAGCGACAAAGGCACAAGTCAGAGACTTGCGCCAGCGACAGTAATTGGTATTTCGCCATTCGTAATTACTTCTCCGCGATCTTTGCGCCACCTTTGTGCACTTTGCGGTTAAATTTTTTTTGGCCGTTCAGGCCTTCAACTTTTAATTCTTAATTCTTAATTCTTACCTCTTCACTCAAATTTACGTATCTTTGTAGTAAACAGAAAAGAAAGA
>CAYTJC010000119.1:0-5887 GCA_964437875.1 uncultured Dysgonomonadaceae bacterium | reverse complement strand
AAGGGACTCATTTCACCTTTCAAGCAAATTCTTTACGATGGAGATGAACCCATGACACCTCTAAATAATCTCATTTTTAACCCACTTCAACCCCTTTTTAGCCAATTCCATCTCATTTAAGCAAAACATGACTCCTTTTCAGAATAAATGAATCTCCTAACAAGGTTTTATGACTTCATATTTAGCATAAATGAAACTCATAGATACAAAGAAAGAGTTCATATTTACAATAAATGAATCGCTACATCCTATATATGACTTCCTTTTTAGAATAAATGAAACCCTACATCCTATATATGACTCCCTTTTCAGAATAAATGAAATCCTACATTCTGTATACGACTCCCTTTTCAGAATAAATGAAACCCTACATTCTAAAAATGACGTTCTTTTTAGAATAAATGAATCTCCTAGATTTAAAATATGATATCCTTTTTTAAATAAATGAACTGTGCAAAGACTCTCTTTGTGCACAATGAATATGTAAAAACAGTTGGCACAAATCATTTTGTGTGATTTGATTTAGCAAAGCAATAGTAGAAAACCTGCTGCTTGTTTGCTATTTATATTTCACCCTGACTTACTTTGTTCTATCTATCTTTTATATTGCAGATTTGATTTAAGTATAGTTACAAATGATATGATGAGATTAAAAGTATGAATTAGATTGGGGCAACTGAAAGAGGAGTGAGGTAGTAAAAGCTTAATTTGATTTATATTTCTCATCTCAGACTTATAAAATGGCTTAATATCAAATTTAAATTAGTAATTTTGATGTAACACAAATTAAATATGATTTTTTGAATTGAAATGACAAATATAATAGCAAAACCCTTTCTAAAGTGGGCAGGTGGTAAAACCCAATTAATTGAACAAATTAAAGAACAACTTCCAGATACTATACAAACAGAGCCTTTTACATACATAGAGCCTTTTGTAGGTAGTGGAGCGGTTTTATTTTGGATGTTAGAAGAATATCCAAATCTAGAAAAAGCAATAATAAATGATATAAACCAAGATCTTACAAATTCATACTTAACTATAAAGCACAATGTTGATGACTTGATTGACATTCTAAGAAAATGGGAAGTTGAATACCATAATTTAGCAGAAAATCAAGAGGCTAAAAAAGAGTATTATTACAAGAAGAGAACCCTTTTTAACACTAGAAACTCAGACCAGACTACACAAAGTGCGATTTTTATATTCTTGAACCGTACATGCTTTAATGGTCTTTACAGAGTTAATAGGAAGAATGAATTTAATGTGCCTATTGGTAGTTATAAGAAACCACAAATATGTAATGAGGAGAATCTCTTAGCTGTATCAAAAGTGTTGCAAAAGGTTGAGATATTAAATGGAGACTATTCGGAAACAATAAACCATGCAACAGAAAACACTTTTTTTTACTTCGACCCACCATATAAACCTTTGAGTGAAACTTCTAGCTTTAACTCTTATGCAAAAGACGAGTTTAATGATGCTGAGCAAATTAGACTAAAGGATTTTTGTGATATGCTAGATAGACAAAACCACAAATGGATATTAAGCAACTCTGATGTAAAAGGGAAGGATATTAACAACAATTTTTTTGATGACTTATATGCAGCTTTCAATATATACAGAGTAAATGCTAGAAGGAGTATAAATGCTAATCCAAGCAAGCGAGGACAGTTGACTGAATTATTAATAAGTAATTAACAATATGATAAAAGGAGGAATAGGCGGAGCCAACACTGGAACAGGTCTAGTATTTGAAGAAAGAGTTGACTTAATAAATCTATTTAATAGTATTGAAGGTTATTCTGTAATTAATACAGATAATAGATCTGGTGCAAGAATTTATTATAATGATCATGAAGTAGCACGTTGTTTCAAAAAACACGAGTTTTATCGTTTTCTGAAAGAGTTTAAAGTTGATTGGAAAAAATATCTTTCAAAGCAGTTGGTACCAGATAGTGGCTTGTTTGTAATTGTTAGAGATACTTTATTTATAATAGAGATAAAATTTCAGCAAGTTGCTGGTTCAGTAGATGAAAAACTACAAACTTGTGATTTTAAAAGAAAACAATACTCTAAACTCGTAAAAACTTTAAATTGGAAGGTTGAATATGTTTATGTATTAAATGATTGGTTTAGAAAGCCTTCTTATAAAGACACATTAGAGTATATAGATAGTATGAATTGTCATTACTTGTTCAATAAAATACCATTAAGTTGGTTAGGATTGCCTGAATAAAACATAAACTAATTATACAATGAAAAACCTTACTAAAATACTAAACTTTAAATCTGACGATCAGCTATTTGATTACCTGATAGATACTTTAAAGATAGATGGAATATTACAATGGGATTACTTTGTAAACTGGGATAAGGTATATAGAAATGTAGTTCCTTATGAAAAGGAGCTGAATCTGTTGAATTTTTTAATTGGTAAAGAAGATATTGAAATAGAGTTAGCAGATTTAATTCTTGAGTATCCTAAAGTAGTAAATGCCATTCCTTTACTTTTAGCTATTCGTTTTAGAAGAAAGAAAGATCAGCAAATTAACATTTTAATAGACCCTGTAAACTTTAAATATGAACTTTTTGACTTGTCTGTATCTAGTCCTAATGAAGAGGAAGCCAATAAGATAGCAATGTTTTTCAATCGGTCGGGTTTAGGAGAGCTTGTTAGGGATAAAAGAGTGAAAAACCTTGTTGATTATGCCACAGGTGTTGAAGTTGGTTTAGATAGCAATGGTAGGAAAAACAGAGGTGGACACCAAATGGAGAAATTAGTTGAAAGCTATATTAAATCAACTTGTAAAGAACTAAACCTTGAATACATAAAAGAAGCAACTGCAAAAACAATCAAAGGCAGATGGGGTATAGATTTAATAGTAGATAAATCATCTCGAAGAATAGATTATGTAATTAATAAAAATGGCAAACTTTATTTTTTTGAAGTTAACTTTTATGGTGGGGGTGGTTCAAAACTAAAATCAACAGCTACGGAATATACTAGGATGAATGAATTTTGGAATGAACAGGGTGTTGAATTCATTTGGATTACTGATGGAGCAGGCTGGATAAGTACACAAAGACCTCTTAGAGAATACTTTGATAGAGCAGAGTATTTGGTTAATTTGGAAATGTTGAATAATGGGATAATAAATAAAATAATAAACTTTTAAAGTATGGCTTGTAAAAAAAATCATTCGGAAACAGATGCTATAGTAAAAAATTTACCAATCGACCAAGGCAATGTAGGTAGACATAAGTGTGCTTCATGTGCTTATGAAATTGGCTATAAACATGGTGAAAATAGGGATGAATATGTTGATTTAAATTCAGTGTTAAATTCACTCGAAGAAAGTCAAAAAGGAGATAGGCGACATCGGAGCCCACATGCAGCATATTCTCTTGGTTATTATAATGGGGTAATAGATAGTTATAAATAAAAATAAATAGAGTTTTACTCCAACTTTCACTGTTAATAATACTATTATATACAATGCTTCAACCTTACTTTAAATCAGAAGATAAAAACTTTACTCTCCTTCATGGGAACACAATGGAACTTTTAACCAAATTTGATCATAAGTTTGACATGGTTTTTGCAGATCCTCCATATTTTCTTTCAAACAATGGGTTCTCTATACAGAGTGGTAAAGTGGTTAGTGTAAACAAAGGTAAATGGGACAAATCTAAGGGTTTTGAATTTGTTAATGATTTTAACCGTAAATGGTTGAAGTTGGTAAGAGATAAAATGAAAGAAGATGCAACTATTTGGATTAGTGGAACTATGCATAATATTTTCAGTGTTGGTCAAATTCTTGAAGAGCTTGATTTTAGAATACTAAATATTATTACGTGGGAGAAAACTAATCCACCACCTAATCTTTCGTGTAGATTTTTCACTCATTCAACCGAACAAATTATTTGGGCAAGAAAAAATAAAAAAACTCCTCATTATTTCAATTATGATTTGATGAAGGAGTTAAATGGTAATAAACAGATGAAAGATGTGTGGAAGCTTCCTGCAATAGCACCTTGGGAAAAGAGCTGCAAGAAACATCCAACACAAAAACCTCTTTCAGTTTTAACTCGTTTAATTCTAGCTTCTACTAAACAAGATGCTTGGATTTTAGATCCATTTACAGGCAGCAGTACAACAGGAATTGCATCAAACTTATTGAATAGACGTTTTTTAGGAATTGATCAAGAAAAAGAATATTTAGAAATAAGCAAGAACAGAAAATTGGAAATAGATAATCCACTTATTGCAGCTAAATATCGTCAAAAGATACGAGGCTTTAATGATCAAAAGCAACTAGATTTGTTTTTAGTAAATGAGCCTGAAGCTGAATATAAAACTGAATTGAAGCTTTAATATATTAATCTACAGCGCTATGTTTAGTGTAAATTAAATAGATAAAACATTATGACAATAAAAGAAGCTTCACTAAAGACCCTTGACGAAATAAAAGGACTTGCAAACTATTTGGATGTTTATAACCACATAGTTGAAAAAGGTTATTATGATTTCAAAGATGCCAAAACGCCCGATCAAACAGTCTCGGCTATACTTGGCAGTTTTATAAGAGATGGTGATACAAGGGTGAAAAGAATAAAAAACAGCAATGGAAGTTATTCTTATTACCTTACTAAAAAAGAAGCTGAAATAGATCTTGAAATCTTGATAGGAGAAGTTGATAATCAACCAATTGAAGCAAAATCTCATAAGGTAAAAGATAAAACATACTTCGAGAGAGACTTGCACAAACTATTAAGTAGCTACTTGAAAAACACAAAAGTCTATTCAAAAACTATATTCCATGAACAGTCGAAGTATGGAAGAGACAACAATCAGATTTGGACTCATCCAGATATGGTGGGGATTAAGTTTTTGAAATTGCAGAATAAAACAAGTCAAAAGTTTCTGAAATCGGTAAATAGCATTGATACATTTAAAATAAGTTCGTATGAGTTGAAAAAGGAGATAAACTCTGATACTGACCTTAAGAAGGCTTACTTTCAGGCTGTCTCAAATTCAAGTTGGGCAAATTATGGCTATTTGGTGGCGCTGGAGATAAGCGACAGCTTGTCGGAGGAAATGGAGCGATTAAATCAATCGTTTGGAATAGGGATAATTGAATTGAATGCTAATCCGTTTCAAAGTAAGGTGCTCTATCCTTCTCGCATTAGAGAATTGGATTTTAAAACCATAGATAAGCTTTGTAAGATAAACAAGGAGTTTGAACAGTTTATTGAACAAGCGGATAAACTAATGACGGCTAGTGATCGGTATTATAAATCGACTGAAAAAGAGTTGAATGAATTTTGTGATAAGTATTTTGAAAGTGATAGTAAGATAGAAGCGTATTGCAAAGAGAAGAATATACCGTGGGAAGCTGAAGATGATGAAATAGAGTGAAAAATCATAAGATAATGACCACCTACAAAATAGAAATAACCGAAACCCTATCAAGGATAATAGAGATAGAAGCCCCAACGGCAGAAGAGGCTATTGATAAAGCAAGGGAGATGTACAAAGCAGAAGAGATTGTGCTGGATGGGGAAGATTGGGTGGAGACGGAGATTGATGAGTTGTGACTTTTATTAAAAATCAGTAAGCTGCTATAAGTTGTCATATCGCTTTAGGCAGTAGAATAATTATAAAATTGAATAGTAACTTTTAAAATAGAGAATATAATGCTAACCATTCCCCAAAAAACCAATGCAAACAGCCTGTACCTTATTATAAAGCAGGGAGATTTTGATGCCATTCTTGATGGCACAAAGAAGAAGGAGTATAGAGACATAAGCCTAAACACGGTGACAAAATATTTGGAGCACCAGGTGGTGGATGGTGAGGTGCAGTTTTTGTATTATCCTGATT
>CAYTJC010000118.1:0-5950 GCA_964437875.1 uncultured Dysgonomonadaceae bacterium | reverse complement strand
GTGGTTTACATTACCCGTGAAGCCAAACTTGCCATATTTAAGCGTAATATATCCGTTACCATTATAGCCACCTCGTGAATCTACACCCGCACCAACAGAGCCAACATAACCATCGTCAACACGTTTGTCTGTTATAATGTTAATGATGCCACCCACACCTTCAGCATCATATTTAGCACCCGGGTCAGTTATCACCTCAACATCTTTTATGCTACTTGCAGGCATACTTTTCAGCACTTCCGACGGATTGTTTGCCAACATATTTGATGGTTTGCCATTGATATAAATCTTAAAGTTCGACCCTCCTTTTAGTTGTACATTATCGTCAGGGTCAACAGTTATAAGCGGTACTTTCCGAAGCATATCTAAGAGATTGGAAGTTCCCGATTCAGGGTCGTCTTTCAGACTGTAGGTTAGTTTGTCTATTTCCACTTTCACCAATGGCCTTTGAGCCACTACACTCACTGCAGCCAATTGAGTTGAAGACTCCTTAATTATGATTTTACCCAAATTAATTTCCTTTTCTCCTTTGGGTACAGTAACTTTCTGAACAAAAGTACTTTTACCTATATAGTTGAAGGCTAGAAAATACTCGCCAGCAGGTAGCGTGGTCTGAAAGTAACCTATTTCGTCTGTAGCAAACTTCACTGAAGTGCTTTCTTGATTGGCATCTTTCAACACCGAGATTGTAGCATAAGGAAGAAACTCATCCTTCTCTTCTCCGAATAACTGCCCCTTCACAAGCGTTTCCTGCGAAAACATGTGGGTGAAAGACATTAAAACAAGTAGCGATATAAAGTATTTTTTCATCATTTTCAAATATAGTATTAAGCTCTAAAGATAGTTACATTCTGTAACCACAAAAACACAGTAACTCTTTTTTAAACATATTTAATCACGCTGATTAAAGCAGAAAAGTAGAAACTGTAATTCTCTATTATTGCAATTTTGATTCAGTAAAGAAATATTTCATTACTTTTGTAAGGAGCCATTTATTCATTTAACACAATCAACTTATCCACAACCATATATGCTTTCTATTTTCTTCTTTATACTTGCTGGGGTAGTAGTTGGCTATCTGTCACGTAATAGAACACACCTAAAACATGTTGGTTCAGCCATTAATATTATTATTATTGTTTTATTGTTTTTTTTAGGTGTTGCAGTGGGTGCAAACAAACAAATTATAGAAAACTTCACAACCATTGGAATAGATGCCTTGGCAATAGCCTTGGCGACTTCTGTTGGAAGTGTGCTGTGTGCATGGTTTGTTTTTAATCGGTTTTTCAAAAACAAGAAAAACAAATTATGAAGCAGTCACTCATATACCTTTTGTTCTTTGTGGTAGGTGTATTGCTTGCCATACCGGGGCTAATACCGAACTACTTTATAGAGAACGACATCTCTAAATGGATACTATATCTACTTCTCTTTTTTGTGGGAATACAGATAGGAGCCAATAAAAACATTCTGAATGCCACAAAGTCTATCGGTTTTAAAATTATGCTTGTGCCAATTGCTACTACTATCGGCACTTTTGCAGGAGCCATTGCCATAAGCTTTTTCTTGAATGAACGCAGTCTCACAGATTGCTTGAGTGTGGGTGCAGGATTTGCATACTACTCGCTGTCGAGTATTCTCATCACTGAGTATCGCGGTGCTGAATTAGGAACAATTGCCTTGCTGGCAAACATTATACGCGAGTTCTTTGTTTTATTGCTTGCGCCTTGGATTGTAAGGTATTTTGGCAAATTAGCTCCAATATGTGCAGGAGGCGCCACCACTATGGACACCACCCTACCCATCATCAGTAAATATTCGGGTTCCGACTTCGTAATAGTGGCTCTGTTCCATGGTATTATCATAGATTTTTCTGTCCCAATATGGGTGAGTCTCTTTTTGAGTTTATAACAAATAGTAAATATATAATTAATGAAAGTTGCTTTTTTTATCTCCATAATTCTCTTTATTTTAGGCCTAAACTACTATGTAGCTTTGAGGCTCTATCAACTAATCCCCGCCAACCTAATAGTTCGGATTGCTTTTATTGCAATTATCACAATTTGCATTGGCTCTCTGTTTTTATTTTTTCCGCTCTATAAGAGTCTTTCTCTCACAGCAGGCGCATTGATGTATCGCATTGGCACAGCTTGGATTATTGGGTTTGCCTATTTCCTCTTGCTATTCGTACTTGTAGATTTACTGAAACTCTCCAATAAACTCTTCCATTTCATTGACAAAGATGTTTTGTATAATCTCACTCACCACAACTATATATCGTTTTTTCTGGTGATAGGTAGTGTGGTTGGGCTTCTATTTATTGGCAACATCAACTATCACAACAAAAGAAGGGTTCATTTTAATATTGAAACAACAAAACTACCACAAAATCAACAGCCAATAAGAGTAGTTGGCATTAGCGATCTGCATTTGGGCTACACCATTGGCGCAACAGAGCTTGAAGAGTGGGTGCAAACAATCAATGCGGAAAAGCCAGACATAGTGATTATGGGGGGCGATTTGATAGACAACAATGCTAAACTTGTTGGCCATATGGAATTAGATAAAGTACTCCGAAAGATAGATGCTCCAATGGGCGTTTATGCCTGCTTGGGAAATCATGAGTATATTGCGGGACTGCGTGAAAGTCTTGATTTTCATGAAAAATCGAACATACAGATACTAAAAGACACCACTTTTATGGTTACTGACAATTTGATGTTGATTGGGCGTGACGATGTTACCAACACCAAAAGGATGGAGCTGAACACCATTGTTAACGGTGCTAACGACAAACACTTTAAACTACTGCTTGATCACCAACCCAGCAATTTGGAACAAGCAGAGCAACAGAAGATAGATTTGCAATTTTCGGGTCATACTCACAATGGACAGGTATTTCCTTTCTCATTAGTAGCCGAAGCCATTTTTGAAAATACTCATGGCATGATTCAGAAAGGATTGACAAAAATATATGTCTCTTCGGGTCTTGGTATTTGGGGTGGTAAATTCAGAATTGGCACACAATCTGAATATGCCGTATTTGATATAGTTCACAAACAACCATAAAAACGTAAAACGTCATGACAGTCTATTTTTATGCACTCTTTGTACATCTTTCCATCAATATCTATATCTTTCTGAAGGGATTTAGACTTCTGGAAGATAAGAAAACATGGCGCGCCATATTTGTCTCCTTTTTTGCGATAGAATTTGCACTCTATCTTACAGGACTATTGCTCTATACTATTCTCCCATTGCAAATTGTGTGGTTTCTGTGGCTAATGGGTTCTACTTGGATGGTCTTTATTTTCTATCTAACCTTGATGTGGCTGATTATCGACCTACTACTTTATCTAAATAGGCGGAAACCCTTCATGGGCAATTATCTCAATGAAAATCCACGCACATCGGGCGCAGTATTCTTTGCAGTAACCACATTGGCTATTGCTACCATTATGTATATGGGAAATTATAGATTTAGAAATCCGGTAGTTACAAAACAAGAAATCAACATTAATAAAAAAGCTGGCGACACATCCTCTATGCGCATAGTAGCAATTAGCGATTTGCACTTGGGTTATTTGATTGATAAACGATATGCCAAGAAGTATGTAGATCTGATAAACGAACAGAACCCCGATTTGGTGCTTTTTGTAGGAGATATTATTGATGCTAAAATTGATCCTCTTATTAATCAGAAAATGCATGAGGAGTTCATGCGGATAGACGCTCCTTATGGAGTGTATGCTTGCACTGGCAATCATGAATTTCGATATCAAGCCGAAAGCAAAATTAATTGGCTGAACTATGATGCCAACATTAAAATGATAAGAGACTCAGCAGTTCTCATAGACAGTTCGTTTTACATTGTGGGAAGAGAAGATTTTGTGTATCCATATCGGGACGACCTTGAGACAATCCTACTGGACCACTATATTGACAAATCTTTGCCAATGATTGTGCTCAATCATACACCCGACAACTTAAATGAAGAGATGGAAAACGGTGCAGACATTGCACTTTACGGACACACACACGATGGGCAGATATTCCCCTTCAACATCTTTACTCGTTTGGTATTTGAAGTGTCAAGTGGATATAAGAAAAAAGAAAACACCCATGTATTTGTTAGCTCTGGAGTGGGGTTATCGGGTCCACAATATAGAATAGGCACTAAATCTGAGATTGTTGTGCTGGATGTAACGTTCAGTGGCAATTGATGGGATTATCTTTAAAAGGTAAACCTGATTGTGCGCTTTTGTAAAGCATTTAGCAGAAAACCCGCATTTCGTATAGCTTTTGTTGGGCTCTGCTATTTTTTGTTTGTCAGACGATTGTATAAATCAATCGTTTTCTCTTTTTCTTTAAAATTGATATAAACCGGTACTTGTCCCTTTGATTTAATCATTAGGAAAGGAGCAAACCCCTTTTTAATAAACAACTTAGCACGGCTATCATCTGATAATGTAAAATTCCCAATCAGTGTTTTACCAAAGTCGTATCCATTCGTTCTTACTGAAATATTTGGCATCGTAGAAATCGTATCAATTTGCTCAATATCAGAATACGAAATTGTCAAACCATAAACTCCTTTGATTTTAAACTCTTTTGATTCAACATTTATCTTTGTCTCAGTACAATTTGGGATAAACGCCATGCCTACAATCAACAAGACAGATAGTATCCACAATAGGAACCAAATAGGATTTACCTGTTTTTTTGTTAGTCTTTCAGCACTATCAGTTATCATTGCACCTCCACCAATCAACGATTGTATTAGTTTACTTATTTCTTCAGGTCTATTAGTTCCAATTCTAATTACAGACTTCCTATTTTTGAACTGAAGCTCTATTACCTTCAATCCTGTAACGTTATAAAGCCAACCGTTTGACAGCTTTCGAATTCCAATTCCACTAACAACCGAATTAGAGACAGGACGGCAGGATTTAATGTCTGAAATTTTATATTGTTTACCCCAAAGTCCCACGCCAAGTTTAAATGAAACATGAGATTCACTTACTTTTATTGTCAATTGGTAAAAAGTCAACACACATATCAAAAAAATTAAAACAATAGATATGTGAATAAAAAAAGAAGGACTATTGGGTAATCCATATTTTATCAACATACCCGTGAAAAAACAAGCAGGGGCAACAAGACTATCACCGAAATTGTGCCAAATTGGGTGTATTTTTTTGTCTCCATTTGTGTTATTTTTCAATTAGTGCGATTTCTTATAGTTGTATAAGTATCAATCAAACTCAAGATTATAAGAAAGGTACCACTTTATCGAGTTGAACACCGTTTGAGCCTTTAATAAGAATACAATGGTCTGACAATGGATTGGAGGTGAGCTCTTGAATCAAATCGCCCACATTGTTGTAAATAGGGAACTCAGTCTTCAATTCTTTAAAAGCACTTCCCACCAAATAGACTTTGGTAAAAGAATAGGCCTCTATAAGATTAAGTAATTGCTGATGTTCTGCTTGAGTAACACCACCCAGTTCTCTCATTTCGCCAATAATGAGTGCCTTTGGCGTTAGCGGATAGTTCACAAAATTGTCTAATGCAGCTTTCATGCTTGTTGGGTTGGCATTGTAGGCATCGATGACAAGTGTGTTCTTCTCGGTTTTCTCAAACTGAGATCGACTGTTCTTAGGTATGTACGCTTCTAATGCATCATTGATAAACTGTGAGTTGACACCAAAAAAACTCCCAACAGTAATTGCAGCTAAGGCATTGTCCATATTGTAATGGCCCACCAAGTGTGTTCTAACTTGATGCTTGTTACCAACAAAGCTCCATTCAAAATCTAGATATGGATAGTTTGACACCATCGATCCTGATACAAACAACGAGGGGTTGTCTATCCCATATTCATTCATATCCATATTGTGAGGAAGGCTCAAAGCATCTTTCAAGGCACTATTCACAAAAGCTTTTCCGC
>CAYTJC010000117.1:0-5964 GCA_964437875.1 uncultured Dysgonomonadaceae bacterium | reverse complement strand
GATAGGAATATTGAGCACAATAAATTCGTATAAATACCATGCAACATTAATAGCTCCCTCATCTTCTGGAACAACTACTATTATATCACTTTCTTCAAAATACTCTTCACCAAACTTTACAATTAACCTATTGTTAGTATCAATTTCTTGATTCATATCATCCAAACACCTATCGCAAGGAATTTGAACTGTACCAATCAACTGAAAATTAAACTCAAATGCGTTAATTGTATTTTCAACGGTAAGCTCCACTTCAATCTTACCCTTTCTAACTTCTTCGTGGTCTATTGCATCAAAAAACTTCTGATCTAACTCATACGAATATGAAGTTATATTATCAGGGATGTTTTTCAAATCTATTTTATACTTACTTAATTTCGCCACGGTTAATCTTTATATAATAAAAGCGCCGCAAAGATACTGTTTTTTTCTTTACGGGCTTTCATTTTTATTTATTTATTTCTAAACGTATAGCTTAAAGAGCTAACTCTTGGGTAGTAATTTAGTTTTTAGCTGCAACGTCTGACACAATTTGCTGCATTTTATCAAAATTCTCTTCCATGCTTGTCAACAGTTTAAACTGAGCCAAAGTACGTTCTAAGTTATGCTCTTTGTGCTTTACTTTATAGTATGTATCACCATTGAGATAATCAGTAAAGAAACGAACGGTTTGCATGTAAGTTAGCAATTTTGCACCAAACGCCAAATTATCTATTTCGACCTTGGTCAAAAAAGAAGCGGCATTTTTCAAATATCCTTTTGCGTATCCTTCAAAGATATCTAAATCAATAGATACATTGTCTAAATTGGTATCATCTTCTTCGCCTGTATTAGCACCAGTTCTCATGAAGTCGCCAAAGTCTGACAATACATATCCAGGCATCACAGTATCTAAATCTACCACACACAACACTTGATCGTTTGAATCAAATAAGATGTTGTTTACTTTAGTATCGCAATGGTTGGTTCTTTTGGGAAGTTTCCCTGCGCGATGTAATCTTTCTGGCTCTGTCATTTCTTCTGCACGAGCTTCAATCTCTTTTACCAGGTCGCTTACTTTCGACAATCTACCAGCCTTGTCATTTTTTACAGCCTCTTTAAACTCTTCTAAACGAAACTCCATGTTATGGAAGTTGGGTATAGTTTCGAATAATGGGCCATTGGGCAAGTCTGCTAGCATTTTCTGAAAATCACCAAAAGCTAATCCAGCTCTTTCAGCCAACTCAGGATTGATGGTATCGTAGCTTTTGCTATCACTTATAAAGTGCATCAAACGCCAATAGTTACCATCTGCGTCTTTATAATAAAGTTTGCCATCGTGAGTAGGAATAAAACTTAGCACTTTACGATCTATTTCTGATACTCCCTTTTCCTCAAGTTTTGCACGCACATGATTTGTTACACGCAAAATATTATTTTGCAATTGTGGAACATCTTTAAAGATTGCGTGATTGATACGTTGCAATACATAATCATTGTCATCACTTGTTACTTTAAAAGAATCATTTATATGACCTGCTCCTAAGGGCTTCACTTCAGTATTGTCATTTTTTTCAATAAACTGAAATACCATCTCTTTCAAACTATCGTTTTTCTGCATCGTTACTTTAATTAATGTTATATTAGAAATTATTGATTATACCTGTTTTTAATGATCTACCACGACTCACTGGTTTCGGGGAACTAAAAGAGAGCATATTACTCAAAGATGAATTCTCCAAAAAATTGTGGGACATGAAAATTTGGCTCTGGTGTATCGATAGGATTCCAGCTTATAAAATGGGGTTCCTTTGTTTCGTCGCCACACTTATAGAAATTTGCCCCTACTATATTTTGCGACAACTTATCGTTGTCTGAAAAACCAATAGCCTCTTTTGGAATCTCGGCATACAGTGTCCAGTCGCTCATTTGAACTTCAGATTTATAATAATGGCGAATGGTGGTAAATCTTTCTATGGAAGACATTAAGCCTTGAGAAAGCTCTTCGGCAGAGTCTTTGCTTTCGCGCTGCGAAGCAAGCAAAACGCCATGGGCATTAAACTCGAAGTTGCGGTATTTCTTTTCGCCTTTGCGCTGTACGAAAAACTCCACACAACTATCTTCCCATACAGACATAAAATCTTTTGTATTTATAGCTCTTAACTCTTCGCCTTGCACTTGATAGTAGAGATAAAGCATTTCATCATCATGAGCAACATTTACAGAAACAGGCATTGTTTTAGGAAAACTTGTGGGCCAGTTTACTTGATTGATATCTAAATGTAAACCACTATCGGTTAATACTTTTATCTTGTCGAAGATAGTCTCGCAATGAGATATATTTTGCTTTGGAATTGTGAGTGCGTTCATGCTTTTTATGTTGGAATTATAATAACTTTTCAAAGGTATCATTTTTTATTTAATTGACAAAAAAAGAGTTTGAAAACTACGCGAATGATTATCACGCAGAAAAAACCCACATACAACTATTCCACCATGGGCAAACAGAAGAGATGCAACACTCTGCGCCTAGCAAAATCATGCTACGCGAAGAAATATTTAAATATGGATGATACGGATGTGACGGATTAGCAAGGATGAATTTGTTTTGGGGTGTATGGTCTTTGAAATATTGCACAACTGCTTGTCCGTTTGTGATGTGAAAGTTTTTTGCGAAGTTTGAGATTAATGGTTCAGTGTATTCAAGGATTAGCAGTAAAACAATGTGTTTGAATATTTCTTTTTTTACCAAAACAATAGTTTGCATCCATCGGAGCTCTGAGTGGTAAGGTTATCTATCTATTACAAACAGCAGAGGCTACCCTAGAGTTATATACAGCATACAATTCCATTTATCTACCCATTCATATATCACTCAAGCAATAATAATGAGCAAATCTTTAAAAAGACTGCTCATTAGCAATCCGAGGAGTAGCTGCGTCTGTAGTAAGAAGCTCACAGCAAAAAACAAGCTCCGTTGATAGGAGCGGCCTGTAAGAATGTCAGACCAACATGTTTTTTTAAAATTAGATAGCACAATAGTCAAACAAACATTTTTGCAGGTGATCCGTATTCAAAACTCCTGATCTCTATATAAGTATAAAACCTAAAAAGGCCATATCACTAATGATACAGCCTTTTTTTGTTTACATGCTTAGTAAGTTTCTGAGCCAAAACTTTAATATCTGCTCTGACGTTCCTTGCGTGGTTTTGCCAGATCGACAGTGATAGTACGTCCGTCATATTGTGCATCATTTAGTTGATCGATAGCACGCTGACCTTCTTCCTCATTATCCATTTCAACAAATCCGAAACCTCTTGAGCGGCCCGAAAAGTTGTCAGTAATAATTTTTGCTGAAGATACAGTTCCGTATTCTTCAAATAGCTCTCTTAGATCTTGTTCTGTAATTTGGTAGGTTAACCCTGCGATAAAAATGTTCATGTGAAAATAAAAAATTAAAAAGTTGAATTTGTGCAAAGACTTGCATTAGAAAGGTGAGAATGATTCGACAGTGATGTGAAAATATTAATACCCAATACTAGATGCTTGCTAATGCACCGTGAATGGGGTAATATAAGTAATATTTTGCATAAATGCAAGTAACATTGTCTTTTACTGCATTTTTGGAAAAAAGTTGTGCTTTTTATGTATTTGGTTGTTTCAGATTATAAACGTAAAGTTGTGCTTTGCTGTTCCTTTTTTAGAACAAAATTGTAGAGTGTTAGCAGTATATCAGTAAGATGTGATAACACCCTACCCTACAGCTCAAGATGCACGGTTAGTTTTCTCCATTACTTACGCATCATATGCATGGCAATAAACCTGTGTGCTAACTTTGATTACAAAGAGAATAAAACAAACATCTAACTAGAAATATTTGCGAGAGTCCTTTGCTATTTCCACTATTATCTACATGGAATTGACCTATCCAAATAGCCCCCTTTTATAGCTGAGCAAACATATTACAAATGGGTAGGTGGCAAGCATAGGAATTACAAACAGTATGATGGTGCCATAACAGCAGCACACACTAGTACTTGTGAGCTATGTTTGAATAGATAAATAATGATTGAAAGAAGTGGTGGGTGTGTTCTTTTGTGCACTTACCACACGGCTACTTAAAAGTTGCTCCAATAATATCGAGCAACTCATTGGTAATGCTATGTTGTCTAGACTTGTTGTACAGCAGTGACAACTCGCCCAACAAATCGTCGGCATTATCTGTAGCTCCTTGCATTGCAATAGAGCGTGCAGCATGTTCAGAGGCGTGTGACTCGAGAAGGGCAGAATGTATCTTTAACCTTATTACTTGTGGAATAAGTTTGCTCAAAACAGTCTTTTTATTGGGTTCTACAATATAGTTGATATAGTCATCTTTTTTTTGATCTTTTAGCCTGTCTAAAGAGATAGGGAGCACTGTTTTTCTGGTTAATATTTGAGAGCCTTTACTTCGGAAATGATGGTATATCACAATTACTTTATCAATCTTTTTTTCCCTAAATTGCGTCATCAGCTCATCGGCTATTTTTACAGTCTCGTCATAGCTAGGCAGGTTGGCCAAATGCTCGAAGTTTCCTTTAGGTTCGAATCCTACTTTTTTAACAGCATGTGCAATTTTTTTACCAATAGCATATATCTGTATATTCTCTTTGGGCAAGTGAGAAAATTCTGCTACTGTCTCTGTAAATTCTTTGATAACATTTGAGTTAAAGGCTCCACACAAACCCATGTTACTCGAAAAAACAACTAATGCAACTTTATTAACTTCTCGCTTCTCCTCAAACTCTGACGTATCTGTCTCTTGAGAGCTCAAAAAATTGCTCAACAGTTCGCTTATCTTTTGTTGATAAGGGCGAAAACGCTCAGTAATTCTTTGAGCTCGAGTCAACTTCACAGTAGATACCATCTGCATAGCAGAAGTAATCTGTTGTGTAGATTTAACAGAGCTTATTTTAGTTTTTAGATCTCTTAAAGAAGCCATTTTTAATTAGTTGTATGTAGAATTCTTGTTGTTATTTCGAGAGCCGTTTCTTCTATGATTTTTGTGACATCGTCGTTTATTTCACCCTTCTTGATTATATCTAGCACATCTTCTTGATGCATTGTTTCGAGGACATTTAAAAACTCTTTCTCAAACTCTTTTACTTTACTCACTGATATTTTAGACAATAATCCTTTTGTACCACAATAGAGCAATGCAACTTGTTTCTCTACCTTCATGGGTTTGTTGATAGGCTGTACAAGTAGTGCCACATTTTTTTGTCCCTTATCAATGGTCATGGCTGTTACTCTATCTAAGTCGCCACCAAATTTTGTAAAAGCAGACAATTCTTGAAACTGAGCTTGGTCCATCTTAAGTGTACCCGCAATTTTCTTCATTGGTTTAATTTGTGCATTACCACCAACACGCGAAACAGATATACCCACATCAATGGCTGGCCTATTTCCTTGATTAAAGAGTTCGGTGTCTAGAAATATCTGTCCGTCGGTAATAGAAATGACATTGGTGGGAATATATGCTGACACGTCTCCTGCTTGTGTTTCTACAATTGGTAATGCTGTAAGCGAACCTCCCCCTTTTATTTTCCCCTTCAAGCTGGGGGGTATATCATTCATCTTTTCGGCCACTTCTTGTTGATTTATAATACGAGCAGCGCGTTCCAATAAACGTGAGTGTAGGTAGAAAATATCACCTGGATAGGCTTCACGTCCAGAAGGTCGTCTGAGTATCAGTGACACTTCTCGATAGGCAACAGCCTGTTTGGAAAGGTCGTCGTATATAACCAAAGCATTCCTACCAGTATCTCTAAAAAACTCGCCGATGGCAGCACCAGCAAATGGTGCATAATACTGCAGAGCAGCTGGATCTGATGCATTGGCAGCTACTACCACGGTGTAGTCCATGGCCCGATGATGCCTCAAAGTTTCTACAATAGATGCCACGGTAGATCCCTTTTGACCAATGGCTACATAGATACAAAAAA
>CAYTJC010000116.1:0-5992 GCA_964437875.1 uncultured Dysgonomonadaceae bacterium | reverse complement strand
CCATCGGGAGATAGGTGAGTGACTATAACAATTTTCTGAGCTTTTTCAATTTGTTTTTTTGTTTGGAGCAATTGATTCTCTCCAATAAGCGGAGTAAGTGACAAGGATATATTCATGTAGTTTATTATTCGCTTTTGCGTTTGAATTATTTTTTGATTAGCTGCAAAAATACTAAAAATTCACAGAGAAAGCACCCAAATTAGAAATATCATGAAAAGCAACGTTCAATTTCTCGCATTCTTTTTTAATTTTCTCTGCAGCATATCGAGCAATAGAGGAGTCGATAATCACCTCTTTGGGCTGGTAAAAAGCAACCAGTTCTATCATTGAAAAGCTATTATCGGAAGATAGAATAAGAAAATCGACAGGAAGCACTAGATTACTCAACTTGGATTTGTATATATTTTCGGTGAGTAAAACAATACTTACCGATGGATGAGAAATTACTTGATTGGAGGATAACGTCAGCACTATTTTCTCTCCATCTATCCTATAGCCCATTTCAGGCTCATTATAACTGTTGTAAACAATAAACTGATTAATAGGCTCATTGAAATAAGGGGCAAAATTGGTTGTCAATAAAAGTGTCACCGATACTAGAAAGGTAATAAGCATTCCTGCATGTTTGCGAAGTAAGAATAAAGAAAGCGACAGCACCATTGCAAAAATCAAACACAACTGAAGTACAGATATATAATGTCCTTCTAAAACAGACATGGGTAGCGACTCGAAGAAATAGACAACTTGCAATACAGTTTTAATAAGCGCCTGCATAAATATAACGAGCTTACTAGTAACAAAATGCAAGACTCCAATATTTAGAAAAGATAAAAGTGATAGAAGTGATAG
This sequence comes from uncultured Dysgonomonadaceae bacterium, assembly GCA_964437875.1. Taxonomy (GTDB): domain Bacteria; phylum Bacteroidota; class Bacteroidia; order Bacteroidales; family Dysgonomonadaceae; genus UBA2632. Next base: position 5,143 of record CAYTJC010000116.1, on the reverse strand, counting down.
AGATACAGCTAAGTAAATGACGAGTCCAATAAAAGGTAGTATTAACAGATTAGCAATAAAGAAATAGGTGGGAAAAGTGCCAAAGTAATAAAGAACCAAAGGGAAAACTCCTATTTGAGCTGACAACGAAACTGTAAACAGATTCCATAAATATTTAAAGACTTTATGTTTTGGCCTAAATAGTTTTTTCATTTTCGGTTGAAAGAAAAGAATAGAAAGAACAGCCGCAAAACTTAGCTGAAAGCCAACATCGAAAAGATTAAATGGATTAATAATCAACGTAAAGAATGCAGCTACTGCTAGCGTATTGTATGTGAGCCCTTTTTTGTTAATCATATTACCAACACATAAAAGAGACAACATGATGGCTGCTCTAACAACAGAAACGGGCATACCAGTTATAAATACATAGCTCCACAAACAAATTAGAATTAGCAATTGCTTCAAGAAAAAACTTTTTCCACGTTTGCCAAGAAAAGAGAAGATAGAAAGGATAATTATATAAATAATGCCCACATGCAACCCACTTACTGCCAAAACATGGGAAGTGCCTGTGGCTCGAAAGGCCTCTTTCAGATCGTCAGATAAGTCAGCATTGTAACCCAATGTGAGTGCTGATATAAATGAGTAGCAATCGTTGTCCAATCCAAAGGATTTATAGATATCAAGAATGCTTGCTCTTATACGCAATGCTTTGGCTCTTAAAGAAATACTTTGCACTCCAGTTTTCAACCAATTTGCAGAGTTTACGTAAACACTGCCCGAAAAGCCTTTGTTCTGCATGAATTCTTCGTAATCGAATTCATCTGGATTGCCTAAATTTCTGAAAGGATTCACACGAGCATAAATCATTATTTGATCGCCAGGTTCAAGGATCTGACAATTAGTATCAGGTTCTAGATACAACATTATCTTCTTGTCTGTTGGATATGAAAGCTGCACTTGGCAAGCCACAGAACGCCTTTTCTGTAGTGGTAAATCCAACACCTCACCAATGTAAGAAGTTGCTTTTTGAGGAAGATCGTAAGATACTTGTGCTAAACGATACTGATAAAAATGTGTTGTGAGAGAAAACAGGAAAAGCATTAGCCCTGCTCCAAAAAACCAGCGTAATGCAAAGTCATATTTAGAAGGTGTGAAAAAAGAGACTAAAATTACAATTAATCCAATTATTCCTATAAAAAACAGATTGACTGACAGAGGGATAAACTTACAAAAAAGAATACCGCTTACAACAGGAAGCAAAAATCTAAAAAACGGTGTCTGTCCCATCGCAATTAAAATGAAACGTTTCTCACAGTTTACCTACACAATAGTATATGTATATATTGAAAACACAATCACAACATTTTGAGTTGGTGTATCCTCTCTTGTGGGTTTTCTGATGAAAAGACAAAACTACCAGCAACCAAAACATCTGCACCCGCATCAACTAAGAGTTTCCCTGTTTTCAAATCCACCCCTCCATCAACCTGAATGAGCGTGTTAGGGTTTTTCAGAATAATTAAATTTTTCAATTCTTCAACTTTCGAGAGTGTATTCTGAATAAACTTTTGCCCTCCAAAGCCAGGATTTACAGACATAAGAAGCACCATGTCCAATTCTTGAATAATATCTTTGAGTAATGCTACAGGAGTATGAGGATTGAGAGTTACACCTGCCTTCATTCCTTTATTTTTTATGGCCTGAACAACACGATGAAGATGGGTGCAAGCTTCATAGTGCACATTCATAATGTGCGCGCCCATGGCGGCCACTTCATCAATAAACTTTTCGGGCTGCACAATCATCAGATGTACATCCAATGGTTTATCGGTAATATCTTTCAATAAATTCATTATCGGAAAACCAAACGAAATGTTTGGAACAAAAACACCATCCATAACATCTAAATGAAGCCAATCGGCCTCACTGTTATTGATCATTTCAACATCACGTTGGAGGTGTAAAAAATCGGCTGATAACAAAGAGGGGGAAACTAAATGGCTCATAGTATATAATTTTTATTTCAAAGATACAAGATATTTATTTAAAAGAAAAAACGAAGTTATTTTTTAATCTCTGAGAATAGCAAATTGCTCTTAAAACAGCTTTTAAACAATACCCCTCATCTTGTGTTTATAAAAAAGCAGGATAAAATCACTAAATATAAAGAGTAAACATATTCTAATAATTTATTTATATCTATCTTTGCGCTAGGTTTTTAAATATTAAAAAAATTATGATGAGAAAATTACTGTTTTTAAGTGCAATAGCTGTGATATTTGCAGCATGCCAAAGTAAATCTGGATACACTATTTCAGGAGAAGTTACAGACCCTAACTATGAAGGGCAACAGGTAGTTCTTGCTGCAGTAACTGATGTAAGTATGGTTACTGTAGATTCTACTTTAATTACAAATGGCAAGTTCGAATTTAAAGGTGAGACAGACACCCCAGTTTTACGTTTCATTACGTTAGGGGAAGATGCAAACAAACCTAGATCAATAGTAGTTGTTGAGCCAGGAAAAATTAAAATTGTATATGACTCACTATTCCACGTTTCTGGCTCGCCAATCAATGACGCCTATGGCGATTTCGGCTTGAAGCAAATTGAATTTGCCGACAAATTACGCGCTTTACAAACTCAGTTTAACTCTTCCGTGTCTGATGAAACTATGACCGAAGAGCTGAATGCAGAGCTTACAGCTTCTTACGAAACACTTTCTGGCGAAGCAAGAGCTTTAAACTACGATTTTGTAATAGCAAACATCGACAATGAATTAGGTCAATACATATTCATGACCAGATCGGGTATGTTTGATAGTGAGCAACAAAAAGAGATACTAGCTTTGGCTAGCGAGGAGTTCAAAGCAAAAGATAATATAAAGCGTATTGTTGACCAACTAGCAGCAGAGGAAAACGTTGCAATTGGCAAAGACTTTATCGACTTTACAATGAAAAACCCAGAAGGCGAAAGCATCTCCTTGTCTGATTATGCAGGTAAAGGCAAATATGTATTCGTAGATTTCTGGGCTTCATGGTGTGGTCCTTGTATTCAAGAGATGCCCAACGTGGTGAATGCTTACAATAAATATAAGAACAAAGGATTTGAAGTTGTTGGAGTATCATTAGATAAGGACGAAGACAAATGGCTTCAAGGTATTAAAGACTTGAAAATGGAGTGGCCTCAAATGTCAGACCTTAAACTTTGGGAAAGCGAAGTGGTAGGATTATATGCCATTCAAGGTATTCCACATACTATTCTTCTTGACAAAGAAGGAAAGATTATCGCTAAAAATCTACGTGGCGAAAAGCTAGATGAAAAATTAGCAGAGCTAATGGACTAATGTAACTTTAAGTTATAATATAAAGAAAACCACACTTTTTTATAGAAGGTGTGGTTTTCTTTATTACCACATAGAGGTTAAAATCAATTGCAAAGCACCTTTTTCAAATATCTAAACTTAAATCTACGTAGCTATTCGAATATTATAATTATTTTTGTAAAAACGAATACATCATGAAACGAGAGAAATTATTTATTACAGCCATTCTTATCCCGTTTCTTCTTATGGGCTTTGTTAATATTTCTTTTGCACAAAGGAATCAAACATTTACAGTAGTACTTGACCCAGGGCATGGCGGGAGAGATCCAGGAGCATTAGGTGCTATATCGAAAGAAAAGGATATAGTTCTGAGCGTAGCGAAAAAGCTGGGCGCAAAAATCAATGCTAATCACAGTGATGTGAAAGTAGTATATACTCGCACAACCGATGTTTTTATACCACTTGATGAACGTCCTAAAATTGCAAACAAAGCGAATGCACAACTATTTATTTCTTTACACTGCAATGCTTTAGATAGGCATAAAACATCTCCGCAAGGTGTGGAAACTTATATACTAGGTCTCCATCGAAGCCAAGACAACCTAGAGGTAGCTAAAAGGGAAAACTCTGTAATTGAATATGAAGACAATTACGAAACAAAATACCAAGGATTCGATCCAAAAGAACCCGAGTCGTATATTATTTTTGAATTTATGTCGAATAAGTTTTTAGAGCAAAGCCTCAATTTTGCAACACTTACTCAACACGAACTAATAAATGGTGCGAAAAGAACCAATAGGAACGTTAGACAGGCAGGTTTCTTAGTATTACGCGAAACAGGAATGCCAAGTGCATTAATAGAGCTAGGCTATATAAGCAATCGAGCTGAAGAAAAGTACTTGAACAGTACACACGGCCAAAACGTTTTAGTAAATTCTATTCACAATGCCTTTACACAATACAAAAAGGAATACGACAAAAGAAATAGATATGCCATTTCGGGAAATACAGCTACTGATGCAAATGCGTATGCCACGCAGTCTGGTGATATCAATTCAGAGATAGAATATAAAATACAATTCATGACTGCTCCCAGAAAATACAATGCAAATGCACGAGCATTTAAAGGATTGAATAATGTGGAGTACTATATAGACGGTAACACATATAAATATACGCATGGAAGTGCTAAAAGTGAAAAAGAGATATTACCGCTACTAAGAAAAATAAAAACAAAATTTAAAGATGCGTTTATTGTCGAATTCAAAGATGGAAGACGTATAAAATAGAAAATATTTTAGAGAACAAATTCAATATTAATATGAAAACTTGGAGTAGAAATGTAAAAATAGGTGCTGCTTTTTTAGTAAGCCTTGTAATGATTTATTTTGGAATCAACTTCTTGAAAGGTGTCAACATCTTTAAAAAACAGAACACTTATATCTCAGTTTTTGACAACGTCAACAATCTGAATGTTTCATCCCCAATATTAGTCAATGGCTTTCAAGTTGGACTGGTCAATTCAATTACCATGATAGAAAATGACTCGATGGAATTGGCAGTAGAGATTAGACTAGACAAAGGATTTAGGGTTAAGAAGGGTAGTAAACTTGAATTTAGTTCTGACTTTTTAGGTAACTCTTATGTTAGTTTACTAAACAACCCATACAGTACGGAATTTTTATCACCAGGAGATACTATACTTGGAACAAGAGCTGTAGGCTTAATGGACGGAGTGGCTAAAGTTATACCAAAAACTGACTCTATAATGTCTAGACTAGACTTAGTGACTATTGCACTACAGAATATAGCTACAAACCCATCATGGATATCAGC
>CAYTJC010000115.1:527-6053 GCA_964437875.1 uncultured Dysgonomonadaceae bacterium | reverse complement strand
TGGACAATGTGATAACTGTTTAAATCCAAAAATAAGAGTGGAAGCAAAAGAACAACTAACTACGGTTTTAGAGGCAATAAAAGTGCTAAAGGAGAAGCATAAAACCGACTACATGATTAATTTCCTAACAGGAAAAGAGACATCTGAAATTGAAACATTTGGGCACAATGGTTTAGAGGAATTTGGATCGGGCTCTGACGAAGATGCTATTACATGGGACACGGTAATCCGTTGTGCTTTAATAGAACATTATCTGAAAAAAGACATTGATAATTATGGTCTTCTTAAAATAACTAAGAAGGGAAAAGACTTCTTAAAGAAACCTGTATCTTTCAAGATAACTAAAGAAGACTCTTTAGATATAGAAGAAAATTTGGATGTTGACGATTTAATTATCGGAGGAGGTGGTAGTTCTGGTGCTGTAGATCCAGCACTGTTTTCTATGATGAAAGATTTGAGAAAGAAGTTATCGAAGAAGCTAGACGTACCACCGTATGTGATATTTCAAAATCCATCGCTTGAAGCTATGGCAACTACTTATCCTATATCAATAGAAGAGTTACAAAACATGCCAGGAGTAGGTGCTGGGAAAGCAAAAAGATATGGTAAGGAGTTCGTTGAACTTATAAAGAAACATGTTGACGAAAATGAAATAGAGCGTCCAGAAGATTTACGTGTTCGCACTGTTGCAAACAAGTCAAAATTGAAGGTTTCTATTGTTCAAGGTATTGATCGCAAGGTTGCTTTAGATGATTTAGCGGAATCAAAAGGAATTGAGTTTACAGAATTGCTTTCTGAAATTGAAGCTATTGTATACTCTGGTACTAAAATAAATGTCGACTATTTTTTGAACGAGGTTATGGACCAGGATGTTTTGGAAGATATATATGCTTTTTTCCAAGAAGCTCAAACTGATGATATAAACGAGGCAATTGATGAATTACCTGAATATGAAGAAACCGAAGTCAGATTAGTTCGCATTAAATTCTTATCGGATATGGCCAATTAAACCTCTTCTTTGATCACAATATACTTTCAATTTTACTATATTGCAGGTGTGTTTATATATATCTAATAAGATAAATTTGACATAGCTTAGTAGAAGTAGTTACTCTATTACAAGTGAGATGTCTTTTTAATAAGCTATTTATGGGGAGTGAAAATAAATTGAATGGAATTACTGAATAATATAAATAGTCCAGATGATTTAAAAAAAATGACGATGGATCAACTTCTTACTGTATGCAGTGAGTTGCGAGAATTTATCATCGATCATTTATCACATAATCCGGGACATTTTGCCTCTAGTTTAGGTACTGTTGAGCTAACTGTAGCTCTTCATTATTTATATAACACACCTTTTGATAGATTAGTGTGGGATGTTGGGCACCAGGCTTATAGTCATAAAATATTAACTGGTCGAAGAGATCAATTCCATACCAACCGTAAGTTTGGAGGTTTGTCTGGCTTTACAAATCCAGAAGAAAGCGAATATGATACATTCATAGCTGGACATGCATCCACATCTATATCTGCAGCATTGGGTATGGCTGTAGCAGCTACGCTACAGAATCATCCCGAACAACATGTAGTGGCCATCATTGGTGATGGGGCAATGACCGGTGGATTAGCTTTTGAAGGACTAAATAATGCTTCTTCTCAACCAAATAATCTGCTTATTATATTGAACGATAATGATATGTCTATTGATGCTAACGTAGGAGGCATGAAGGAGTATTTGGTTAAAATGACTTCTTCTTCAGCTTATAATAGAATGCGTTATGGTATCTATAAGCAATTTAAACGAAGAAATCTAATAAATGAAGAGAAGAAAAATTTCATACTACGTTTTAATAATAGTTTAAAATCTTTACTTACTCGCCAGCAAAACATCTTTGAGGGATTCAATATACGCTATTTTGGTGTTGTAGATGGTCATGATTTACCGTCACTTATTCGTATTTTAGGTAACATTCAGGACATGAAAGGTCCTAAATTGCTCCATATTCGTACCACAAAGGGTAAAGGATACAAGCCTGCAGAAGATGCAGCTACAGTTTGGCATGCTCCTGGATTATTTAACAAAGAAACAGGCAAGAGACTAAACAGACGGAAAAAAGACCAACCTCAGCTTTACCAAGATGTCTTTGGACATACATTAACAGAAATGGCAGCGGTCAACGAAAAGATTGTTGGTGTAACTCCCGCTATGCCTACAGGTTGCTCTATGATTCATTTGATGAAAGAATTTCCTTCAAGGGCTTTTGATGTTGGCATTGCAGAAGCACACGCTGTTACATTTTCAGCTGGTATGGCCAAAGAGGGGCTTATACCTTTTTGCAATATATATTCTACTTTTATGCAGCGGGCTTATGATCAGGTTATTCATGATGTTGCGCTGCAAAACCTAAAAGTGATTATCTGTTTAGATAGAGCTGGTTTAGTTGGTGAAGATGGTGCTACTCATCACGGTGCTTTTGATTTGGCATATCTTCGTTTTATTCCCAACTTAGTTATTTCTGCACCTTACAATGAGCATGATTTGCGAAATCTTATGTTTACAGCAGTATATGGCAACTCAGGCCCTTTTGTTATTAGATATCCAAGAGGTCAAGGCGAGCTTGTAGAGTGGCATAATGATATGGAAGTGATCCCTATAGGTAAGGGTAGAAAGTTAAAGGATGGCAAAGATATTGCATTGCTTTCTATTGGAACAATTGGCAATGTTGCTGCTTCTGCCATAGAAAAAGCTAAGGCACATGGTATGGATGTTGCCCACTACGATATGCTCTTTTTGAAGCCCATTGATAAAGATTTATTGATTGAGGTTGCAGAAAACTATAGTATTGTAGTTACTTTAGAAAATGGAACTATAGAGGGAGGTATGGGTAGTGCTGTTTTAGAGTTCTTTGCTGATAATGGATATAACAATTTAAGTGTGCTACGCTTGGGAATTGGTGATGAATTTATCTCTCATGGGGCAACTAAAGATCTGCTACATTATTGTAAACTTGATGAAGAGGGAATACTAGAATCGTTGATTAAGATACAAACAGTAAAAGAGGTGGAAATATAATTTATATGAGAATAATAATTGCTGGCGCTGGTGCGGTTGGAACTCATTTAGCAAAATTGTTAGTACAAGAGAATCATGATATCATTTTGATGGATGAGGATAGAGAGCGTCTAAGCAACATTAAAGATAATGTTGAACTGTTGTCTCGAACTGGTAATTGCACTTCGTTGAAAGTCCTATCGGATGCAGGAGTTAAAAATACTGATCTGTTTATTGCCGTAACTACTGAAGAATCAAAAAACATTACTGCATGTATGCTAGCTTCTAATTTTGGAGCTAAAAAAACTCTAGCCCGTATAGATAATTATGAATACTTACTGCCTAAAAACTTGGAGTTTTTTGAGAAGTTAGGTATCAACTCTATGATATATCCTGAGATGATGGCAGCAAAAGAAATTGTCTCAGCACTTAAAAACACATGGACTAGAGTTTGGTGGGAGCTTTGCAATGGTTCTATAATCTTATCTGGTGCAAAGATTCGTGATAATGCACCTATATCTAGTCGTTATATTCATGAATTAGTGCCAGAGAATAAGAAGTTTCACGTGGTTGCTATTAAGCGCAACAATCATACAATTATCCCAACTGGAAAGGATCAGATATTACCTGGCGATATTCTATATTTTACTACTTTGCGAGAGCATCTAAACGATTTACCTGAAATTATGGGTAAAACATCTTTCGAAACTAAGAATATCATTATTATGGGTGGAAGTAGAATTGCTTTACAAACTGTGAAATATCTCCCTGATAATATTAATGTGAAAATAGTAGAGAAGGATAGAGAACGCGCTGAGATGTTGGTGGAGTTAACCCCTTCTAATGTGACTGTGTTTCTAGGTGATGGTCGTGACACTGAGTTGTTGGTTAATGAAGGAATAAACGAGACAGATGCTTTTCTGGCACTTACTGGAAACTCTGAAGCAAATATTCTTGCCTGCATTGCTGCAAAACAACATGGAGTGAAAAAGACTATTGCCGAAGTGGAAAACTTAGATTATATTAGTCTTGCTGAGAAGTTTGATATTGGTACAGTTATCAACAAGAAATTAATTGCTGCTAGTAAGATATATGAATTGCTATTGAAGGCTGATGCATCTAATATAAAGAACCTTGCATTTGCAAATGCAAATGTGGGCGAAGTTATAGCTCATCCAAATTCAAAAGTGACCAAGAAAATAATAAAAAATCTTAAACTTCCTTCTGATATAACATTTGGAGCTCTTATTAGAAATGGCGAGCCCATGCTTGTAGATGGTGATACCTTGATTGAACCTTATGATCAAGTGGTAGTATTCTTTTTACACCGCTCTATGAAAAGTATTGAAAGCTTTTTCAATTAATTATAATAAAATTTTTTGTGGCACGACTGAAAACGATAAATACATATTTTATCTCAAATATTCTTGGGTTTATACTTATCGTTGAATCTGTTTTGATGCTCTCCGCTGCATTCATTGGTGAATTATATCAAGAGTCTGTCACTTCAAGTATTTTTATTTCTGTAGCTATTACGTTCACTTTTGGGGTGATTCTGCGCTTTATTAGCTTTCGCAAAAAAGGCCCTGAAATAACTAAAAGAGAAGGTTTTCTAACTGTTACATTAGTTTGGATCTTTCTCACTATTTTTGGGTTGTTGCCTTATTATTTAAGCGGAGCTATTCCTCATTTGCCTGATGCTTTCTTTGAAACAATGTGTGGTTTTACCACTACAGGTAGTTCGGTAATTCTTAACTTAGAGGGTTTTCCCAAATCATTATTATTTTGGAGAAGTCTCACCCAGTGGGTTGGTGGTATAGGTATTGTAGTGTTTGTCATGGCTTTTCTACCACTATTTGGAGGAAGTGCTATTCAACTTTTTGATGCTGAAGTGACAGGGTTTATGCAAAATCAACAGATAACACCGCGCATTAGTAAGATAGCCAAGTTAATATCAATGACATATTTAGGTTTTACAATTATAGGCTTCTTTCTCCTTTGGATGGGGCCTATGAATGCTTTTGATGCTATATGCCATACTTTAACAAGTATTTCCACTGGTGGTTTCTCAACAAAGCAAACAAGCATTGCCTTCTTTAACTCTGCCTATATTGAATATGTGATTACTCTGTTGATGTTTATTGGAGGTACAAATTTTATTCTTCTTTATCTTTTTGTGAAAAAGAAATCTTCGCAGATCTTTTATGACGAGGAGTTTAGATGGTATTTTTATATCATTGCAGTTTTCACTCTTTTTATTACAACAACTTTACTTCTTTCCAGTAAAATGGAAGGTCTTGAATATACCTTTCGGACTGTTTTGTTTCAAGTAGTGTCAATTATCACTACAAGTGGGTTTGCTGTATATGATTATCTGCTTTGGGGTCAACTTTACTGGTTTCTTTTCTTAGCACTCATGATCTTTTGTGCCTGCGAAGGTTCCACTTCAGGAGGTGTTAAAGTATCACGCT
>CAYTJC010000115.1:0-517 GCA_964437875.1 uncultured Dysgonomonadaceae bacterium | reverse complement strand
TCTGGTTAAAAATACTTTTGTCGAATTTAAACGTCAAGTTCATCCCGCAGCTATTTTGCCTGTAAAGATGAATAAATCTGTAGTCCCTCCACAAGTAGTATCTAAGATACTTGCATTTATGTTTCTATATATTTTACTTGTCTTTATGAGCTTTCTAGTTCTTAGTCTCACAGGTATGTCGTTTGATGAATCAATAGGTGCTTCTATAACCGCAATAAGCAATGTAGGGCCAGGATTAGGGGTTAATGGCCCCGCAGGGAACTTTGCTAACCTTACCGATTTTGCTAAGGTATATATGGCAATGCTTATGCTTATTGGTCGATTAGAAATATTTACTGTGTTATCCCTTCTTATTCCAAGCTTTTGGAAGTAAAACTAGAATGTCAGTATGCATAAGCTCGTTCAATCTGGTTTGTGGGTCTTTTAATAGAAGTACAACTTCATGTTCTTACTACTTTTGGGGGGATCACCTGCAAAAGTATGTGTTTAGCCATAAATTTTAGCTAACCTAAACAAG
>CAYTJC010000114.1:0-6095 GCA_964437875.1 uncultured Dysgonomonadaceae bacterium | reverse complement strand
AAACTAAGATAAGTAACCTGAAAAGGTGGCTTTCCCGTCCATACCGCAGAAGAGCTGCTTTTTTAAGGCTGCTTTTTTTGTGTCTGTACTTTTCTAAAATAAATAGCATTTAAACTAATCCAATTTCCACCTAAATTATTCTATAAATGGCAATATCTATTATAAAAACCAATAGAGCCATAGCTATATTTGCACATAACCAATATATATTTTCGTTTTTCGTTCACAAAACAACCCAAGAACACTCCCTTCTTCTAAAAATGGAACGAAAATATAAAGATGCGAAGTTCACTTATTAAAAAAAGGAAGCCACACTTAAAAACAGAGAACACCAACCTGCTTTTTATCAACACTCTTGACAATAAAATCTATTATACACTGGCCGATACATCCTAATAAAAAAAGAGTAAATTTAATAGGACAAGTTGTTCAGCTACCCAGATATTCGCTCTTACTGTTTTACCATCAGACAATTCAGCACTAGTTTTGTTTAACAATACTTCATTAAGAGGAGATTTATTTCTCGCTTGCACAAGTCTACAAAGCTTGTACAAGTCTACAAAACAATCAAAATGGGAGTTTTCCACTTATCCCCAAATTTGTGTGGCGATGCAATAGGAGTTATTTGGGATACTTACTCTGTAACCGCTCCACTAATAATATAAAGACGAAATAACAAGCCCATTTAAAACAAAAAAAGAGAAAGACCTTATATGATATAAGCATCTTCCTCTTTTTATTTTATACTGAGCTTATGAAAAAGCTAAACTAAAATATTGACTAATCCAACAGTTCAGCTATGCGGTCCTCAAGCCTTTTTCCTCTTAAGCCAGAGTCCAAAATCTTATTGTTCTCGTCAAGCAATAGCACAAATGGAATTCCACTAACTCCATACTGTTTTGCTGCCAAAGATTCCCAACCCTTCAAGTCTGAGAGATGTATCCAGGGTAAATCATCTTTTTCAATTGCATCCACCCACTTTTCTTTACTTACATCTAACGAAACACCAACTATTTCAAGCCCCTTGTTGTGATACTTTTCGTAAATGTTTTTCACATTTGGATTCTCAGCCCTGCATGGCCCACACCATGATGCCCAGAAGTCAAGAATTTTCACTTTAGCCTTAATATCATAAAGCGATACGGACTCACCACTAGGGGTTTGTAATGTAAAATCGGGAGCAGTACCACCAACTATTATTGAACGTTCAATATCGGCAGCTTGCCTCATTTCTTCGACAGCTGGAATGTTTTGTACATTTTCACCTAATAAATCGAATTTCTTGCTGAAGCTTTTATTTCTCAACAATGTATTCTTACGTTCGTAAAGTAGAGATACAGCTGCAAGATTGTCATTCTCTTTAATGAAAGCATTCTCTTTTTCGTCATATTTCCCTCCTACAATACTATCGTACTCATGTTTTATATTTAATCTGCGATAAAGATCATTGTTTTTGGCAGCTTCATTATACAACACTCTTAAAGAGTCTCTTTCCTTTTGTATAGGTTCTTCTACCTCAGTTTTAAAACTTTCTCGCAATTGCTGTAGCTCTCCTCCACCAAGCAAAGTATATGTATTTTGATCATCAAAGTCAGCTTTAAAGGTATATGAAGACCCTTCTAAAATAAATGGAATCTTTTTCCTAGCACCATCAATCTGTATCCAAGCTAACAAGGGTGTTTCTACATTTCCTTGAAATTCAAAAACTCCATTTTGCACATCTACCGATTGCAATGTGTCCATCTTTTCTGTTTGTTGTAATGCTAATAGGAACACTTTTCCATGAAAGTTATCAACCTCACCATTAATAGTGTACTCTGGGGTTCTGCTGCACGAAAATGACACCCCTATAAGAATAGATAATAGTAAATAATTTAGTTTCATTTGTTGATTTTCTGTTATATATTTATTTCCAGTTTTTAGTACTCTCCTCTTTCTTTATATGTTACATCTATTATGTTACCAAAGCCTCTTTCATCTTGTATTATTTTTAAATCTCCCATCAAATTAGGAACATTATACATTCTGATAATTCCATTACTCTCCATGGCAGCACTATCTATTGTGCTAGCAACCAATAAGTCGAAATTCCTATTTCTTTCCCAATCCTCATAAGGTTCCCAGGCAACAAAAGGGGTAAACTTAATAACCTTTACAGTTTCTCCTGGAAAAGAGAGTACCTCTTTAGCTGGTTGTCCTGGATTGCTCATATCAAACTGATACACTTTATCTTTTATAGAGTAAAAAAGATATGGGAACATATGGCTACATGCAAATTGTTGAACCTGATCAAGATTAGGTCCTAATACTTCTCCATAACGTAGTTGATCATTTTTACTTTCACTTTGCATATGTACACAATAATAATAATATTTTCCTGTTTCAGAGTCTTTTAATATTGCGTAAGTAAGACCTTCTTTGGTTCCCTCTAAGTGCACCATATCTCTTCCAGTTTTTGCTGTAAAAAGAGACTCATTGGTATACCTCATTACTGATGGATACTCAGCACCATCCTTAATTTCTAAGAACTGTTTATTAGTCTCGTCATATAACATTACAGAAGGCCCTACATTAGGAGCCCAAACCCAATTATGGTTGGCGGCAACAAACGGTGCAGCTTTGAAATAGGTTTCTCCATTAATTTTATTGACTGGATATTCAAATACTGACCCATAAAGACCTTTGTTGTTTGTATAAACATCTCCTTCTTTATCAACTAGTACCCATAACTTTGTAAGACCTCCAAACTGATTTATTGCTGTAGCTCTTACATCAACTCTTTTTAGTGGAGGCCCAAACTTCCAGATAAGACTTCGCGACTCATCGAAGTTAAGATTCTCATCTAATTCATAGGTCCCATTGTCTGATACATACATAAGCGAAGGGCCGTGAACACTATATGAGAAAAGCATACTTTGAGGTTTACCCAATGGAAAATCATTGTTTACCCATAAGTTATGTGATGTAAGATTTTCGTTTTCATTTATATTAAAAAGAACATCCAATCTTGCCTCTCCACTTTGATCGCAAAGAACCATCCAACCCTCACTGGTGAGTGATCTTACTTGTACATAAAAAAACTTATGCCACTTAAGATCATTCTCTTTATCTTTCACAACATATGACCCCCTATAAGTATCAGCTGGCAAATTTACAACTAGATTGAGGTTTTTTTCATTCCCAACAATATACTCAACAGAGTCTCCTGGGGTAATGCTAGGAGCTGAATTAGGAATCATTCTCCATGTATATTCATACCTATCTTTGTCACCATCATATAAACTAGACGTAATATCTGGATAGATTCTAAGTGTATCTGAAAAAGCAATAACATTGTACCATGATTGATCATTTATCCCCTTTATTTCCAATTCGTTTATATCTTTAAGGACAACATTGCTCTCATCATCATTACATGAGATCAATATCCATGATAATATAAAAAACAGTAAGTATTTTTGTTTCATAATATGATTTTTGACAGTTTTAAACATTAACTTGAGAATTTGGTCCCATTACCATTAGGCTACCATCATCTTCTTCTGTTGGATTTTCAAGTAACCACCTTTGCATATATCTACCCACAAATCTGAGATAGCCTTCTGATGTAGGATCCACCAAACCATTATAAACCCAGACTTCTCTATCTATATTCATTATTTCGCATATTAATGCAGATTTTTTATGTGACCACTTACCAAAATACTTATCACCCACCATGCGCCACCAATTTGGAATAGGGAGGTTTTCATTCATATAAATTACTCTTTGAATATCTATCTTACGTGTTGTTACACTATCAACAGTGGCAATTCTGCTATATTCAAATCCTAACTCAGCTGTTTCAATTAGTTCAATTTTAAATGCAACAGGTTTTTTCCTTAAGGTTTCTGATCTTAATAGTTTAATATCAATATACGTTTCAGCTTTATTAGCTGGAATAGTATATTCTTTGGGAAACGTTAGAAAGTCTACCCCCTCTTTTGCTTTTAAAGTATCTGCAATTTCATCATAAACATTTATTGAGAATTTGCGATCGTGTGGAGTTGAGTTTCCAAACACATTAACTTTAATCCTCAATAGCTGTTCTGTTATATCTGCATTTTTAAGCCCCCAAGCAATAACAATTGTATCACGATTCAAAGGCATAGTTTTAGGATCATACCTTGTATCAAAATAGATTCCACTTTCACCTTCGTATATACCAATCTCCTCTTTGCTACATGCTGAAAGAAGAAAAATGAATATCATTATAGGAAATAATTTTTTCATATCTTTTTTTGTTTAATTGTATTTAACCTCTCCTTCGGGTATTGGTAGAACGTAATCTCTTAAATCTATTGACACAGTACCATACCTTTCATATGGAGACTGTACATATCTTTTCATTTTCCTTTTGTAGTAAAAAAAGAGCTGCCCTTCTCCCCAAAATTCTTTGCTATACTCTTTTTCCAAGTCTTCATTTACCCACATTGGATTAGTAAGACTTTTAAGTCCTCTGCTATTTATAAATTTATTGAAATTTGCAAGTCTTTTTTGATTATCTGTTTCGCACTCAATTGCTATCATATAGGCCTCACTAACACGAAGCATAGGAATTAGATGTGAATGTATTGAGTCTCTTCTTCCTTCGTACTTATTGAATATTTTATAGCTAACACCATCTTTTTCAGTGCTACCCGGCGAAAAATTAGCAATGTATCGATAATCGTCAAGATTCCTTTGAAATATCATCTCAGTAACAACATCATTACGTGGTGCTAAAAATGATTCTGGACTTAAACTCTCGTTGAAATTTCTTGAAAAAATAGTACCTCTATTCAAGTTTTGTAATGCAAACAACAACTCTGACGAAAACACTCTATCGGGAGATTCTAATGATACACTAATATCGGTGCGATTTACCCATGGGAACCATTGCTCTTGAACTTCAATTACTTTTTCGGAATAGATTAATGCATTTTCTTTGTCACCAAAATATAAATAAGCACGCGCTAATAGAGCCTGCACAGCGTAGTAATTCAATCTTAAGGTTCTCCAACTTGTAAATGCATCCATGGTGTTTCCTCTAGGCCCATATTCAATAATTGGGTCATTCTTCAAAAACTCTTCAGCATCTAGCAAGTCATTTATTACATGATCCTTAAAAACATAACAGGTAATTGAAGGACTCACACTCAAAGAAAACTCTGTATTGTAAGGTATAGCTGCAGCTAAAGTGTCTTGTGTATAAATTGGGCCAAACAAACGAAATAGATCAAAGTGGAGCATGCCTCGCAAAGCTAATGTTTCACCTTTAACCATATTGTAAATGTCGTCAGTTAGAATTTCTCTGTTTGTTTCACAATTCCTTAATAAAAGATTTGTATTCGCAATTAAATTATATGTTTTCTGCCATATAGTTGATGCTTTGCCCAATGCATAAGAATCGTTGTATTGAAACTGCGAGAGGTTGTAATTCATTATCTCACTAGTTTCCTTTATAGCATATTGCTGGGCTAATATCTCAACAAATTCGCTAGTCAATGTATTCCCATAGAGTTCTCTTGCATTCAATTCTATGTATATTCCATTTAGAGCTCGTTTAAATCCTGGCATAGATGAAAATGCATTATTCTCCGAAACTCTATCACTTGGCTCAACACTTAGCCAGTCTGTACAACTTGCTGCAAACAAAACAAGTGTAAAGAAAATAGTTATGAGTATATATTTATTTGTTTTCATAATTTATTTTTTTAAAAGTTTATTGACAAGGCAAACGAAGTAGATCTAGCAAAAGGATAATCAATACCCTTTTCTTCTCTTACCGATGTAAAACGATAGATATCATTCATATAAGCACTTAAAGTAAAACTTGTTGCTCCAATTTTACTTGCCAATACGTGATCAAACTCATATCCAACTCTGACAGATTCTATTGTAAAATAGTTGTTCTTTTGCACAAAGCGCGATGAGATAGGTGTATTGTCTGTCAATGAAATTCCTTTATACTTTGCTTTATCACCTGGGTTCTTCCATCTATCATAAAGAGCTCGTCTATCTTGATTCATTGTTAAGCCTGCTTTTGAAATATTTTCAACCTTATCGTATAAGGT
>CAYTJC010000113.1:0-6132 GCA_964437875.1 uncultured Dysgonomonadaceae bacterium | reverse complement strand
ACGAACTTTCAACCTTTCTTCTTCTTGTTTATCGTTAGGAAATAAATACATAGTTAATTATATAGTTATGTTGTTGTTATTTGATTTTTACGTTACTGAAGTATGAATTTATATTTTACTTTAATATATCTTCTATTTCTACTAAAAGCTCATTGGCTTTTACTTGACTACCTTGTTCTATTAATATTTTTCTCACAATACCATCTTGGGGCATCTGTATGCTATTTTCCATCTTCATTGCCTCCAATACCATTAAGGTATCGCCTGCCTTTATTTGTTCTCCGACTGTAATGCTAATTTCAATTATCTTACCTGGAATAGGTGCTACAACTGTATTTCCGTTGTGATTAGCAGTAAGAGGGCTCTTGTTTGCATTGTTCTTTGGCAATTGATGGTGTGGGATTACTTTCCAACTTTCCATGTCTCTTTCCAGTAGAAGTTCATTATCGGGGGTTATTACCCAATTAAATTGAAGTTGACTTTTGTTGATTGTGAGTTCTATGGTTTTTTCTTGAATTACACTATTTGAAATAGTTTGAGAGGTTTCTTCATTCATCGAAAAGTTTATCTTTCCTTCTTCTTTATTATACTTTACTTCAATGAGTTGATTATTGATCAAGTATTTTGCTTGGTTGCTTATACGGTAAAATCCTATTTCACTCCATACATTTTTTATCTGTGGTTTAATTTGAAATTGCCATATAAGAGTGGCAGCTACCACATGTTCAATAGATGTATCGGCAGAGACAGCAGTTTTAAAAGTTTCGCAGAAACTAGTGTTTATATTGCCAGTTTTAAAATCTTTGTTTTCCAATATATCCTTCAAATACCCGATGTTATTGACATTACCCATGAGAAGAGTTGAATGCAATGCCATTTTCATTTTCTCGATGGCATACGAACGGGTAGGGGCATGTGTGATAATTTTTGCCAGCATGGGGTCGAAGTCAGGAAGAATTTCAACGGGTTTATTAAACCAAGTGTCGGTGCGTGCTATGTTTTCTTTAGGCCATTGCACGTTCAATATATTACCAGGAGCAGGTTGAAAATCGTTTTGAGGATCCTCAGCATATATTCTGCACTCCAATGCATGACCATCAATTTTAATATCTTGCTGTGAGAACATTAAGGGTAAACCCATGGCAATGAGCAATTGTTGCTCCACCAAATCAATGGAAGTAATCATCTCCGTTACTGGATGCTCTACTTGAAGACGGGCATTCACTTCTAGGAAGTAATAGTTGGAGTCTTTGTCTACTAATAACTCTACAGTTCCAGCATTTTGATAGCCGATACTTTTGCACAGTTTTAATGCATCAGCTGTGAGTTTTTTTCTAAGCGTTTCCGTTACAAAAGAAGAGGGAGACTCTTCAATTATTTTTTGAAAGCGACGCTGAATTGAGCATTCTCTTTCGTATAAGTGGATGCAATTGCCATGCTGGTCGGCAAGTATTTGCACTTCGATATGGCGTGGTTCACGAATGAATTGTTCCACTAAAAGAGTTTTGTTGCCAAAATATCTCTCTGCCTCACGTTCTGCTTGTTTTAATTTTGAATGAAGTTCTGTAGGGTTTTCAACTAGTAGCATTGCTTTACCTCCTCCCCCCGCAGCAGCTTTTATTAAAAGTGGATAGGGTAAGTCATGCTTCTGTTTGTAAATCTCTTCTAGTGTACCAAAGAAACCTTTTGTTACAGGTATATCAAGAGACTGCGCAAGAATACGAGCATTGGTTTTATCACCTATTTTTCTAACAACATCGGCAGTTGGTCCAACAAAATGTAGTCCAGCCCTTTCAGCTGCGAATGCCAATGCAGGGTTTTCTGATAAGAAACCATAACCAGGGTGGATGGCATCTACTTTTTTTGCTACTGCAGCGTTTATAATTGCTTCCACATTTAAATAAGTTTCAGCAAGGGTATTTCCTTCTAAAAAAACTTTTTCATCAGCTGTTGTGTGTGGTTCAGATGAGGTAACAACTCCAATAGTAGCAATGCCCATCTTTTTCGCTGTGCGAATTATGCGCACAGCAATCTCTCCTCTGTTAGCAACTAAGAGTCTGTTTATGGAACGATATTTATTTGAATTTTCAATCATTTCTATCTGACTTGTTTCTTTTGAAAAATGAGGAGACTCTCTCTTGTCCTTCTACCGATTTGCGTGAAGATGAAATGAGAGACGCACAATAATCCTTTGTCTCTTGCGATATGGTAAAGGAATTTTGCTCTAAATAGTTCAATAGTTCTTTTGTTTTTTCTGTAGCTTTAGGTCCTAAAGCTGCCATTTGCTCTGCTGTTTGGCGAGTAGTGCTGTCCAACTCTTGTATAGGAACGAGTATATGTGCTAAACCATACCTGAATGCAGATTCACCATTAAATTGATGGCCAGACAGCAAAAGGTAACGTGCATTTCCACTTCCGATTCTCTTTACAATATACGGTGCAACAGTTGCAGGAATGAGCCCCAATGCCGTTTCACTAAATTTGAACTGTGCATTTGGCGATGTTATTACTACATCGGCACATGCCATCAATCCAATTGCACCCCCATAAGCACCTTCTTCCACTTTTGCAATAATAGGTTTTGGGTAGATAGACATTTGGCGATACATCTCATTGAAGAGCTGAGCATCTGCTAAGTTTTCTTCTTCAGTCTGATGCATAGCTTCTTTCATCCAAGTTAAGTCGCCTCCTGCCGAAAAGAAGCCATTGCTACCCGATATTACTAATGCATTGAATTCAGAAGAGTGTGCTGTAGTTTTGAAAAAGTCTATCAATTTTTCAATAGTGCTCTTAGCCAGTGCATTTTTTTTAGTGGGCCTGTCTATCTCTATATAACAAACTTGATGGGTATATTCTTTTATTTTTATCATAATCAATTATAAGGAATGCTACATTCTGAAAACACCATATTTTGCTTCTTCAAAAGGAGCATTGAGTGAAGTTTCTAAAGCCATACCCAAAACATCTCTCGTTTGTGCAGGATCGATAATTCCATCGTCCCACAACCTAGAGGTACTGTAATAGGGAGAACCTTCCTTTTCATATTGTGCAATAATACTCTCTTCAATTTTCTTTAATTCATCTTCAGAAACGGGAACACCTTTGGTTGCTGCTTGATCTTTTTTTAATGTACACAGAACTTGTGCTGCTTGCTTAGCACCCATCACAGAAATACGAGCGTTGGGCCATGTAAAAAGGAAGCGAGGATTATAAGCTCTTCCTGCCATGGCATAATTGCCTGCACCATAAGACCCACCCATTATTATTGTAAAAAAAGGAACAGAAGAATTGGCCAATGCATGCACCATTTTCGCACCATCTTTTGCTATTCCTTTTTGTTCATACTCTTTACCGACCATGAATCCTGTGATATTTTGTAAGAATACCATCGGGATGCCACGTGAGTTACACAACTGAATAAAATGGGTTCCTTTTAATGCAGATTCTGAAAAAAGAATACCATTGTTGGCTATAACACCCACTTCGTATCCATGTAATCGGGCAAATCCTGTTACTAAAGAAGTTCCATAGTTTTCTTTGAACGAGCGAAAAGAGTTTTTATCCACAATTCGTTCTATAATATTGCTTACTTCAGGCCAAGGTTTATTGGCATCAGGGATGAACTGATAAAGTTCTTGTGTGGAAAATTTTGGTAGCTGTGTCTCTTCACGATGAAGAGGTTGTTTGGGTTTAATAGGTAAATGTCTGAAAATATCACGACAGATTTCCAATGCATGATTATCATTTTCTGCTAGATGATCTGCAACTCCAGAGATGGAAGTATGCACTTCAGCACCACCCAGCTCTTCTTCTGTAACAATTTCTCCTGTGGCAGCTTTTACTAAAGGTGGTCCTGCTAGGAATATTGTACCTTGGTTACGTACTATAATAGTTTCGTCGCTCATAGCAGGAACATAAGCACCGCCTGCGGTGCAGGATCCCATAACAATAGCTATTTGTGGTAAGCCACCAGCAGACATACGTGCTTGATTGAAAAATATTCGACCAAAATCATCTTTGTCTGCAAACACATTGGCTTGTTCAGGTAAGAAAATACCACCCGAATCTACCATGTAAACTGAAGGAATTTGATTTTTCTCTGCAATCTCTTGTGCTCGTAAATGCTTTTTTATTGTTTCGTGCAGATAAGTGCCTCCTTTTACGGTTGCATCATTAGCAACAATCATCACTTCTCTTCCATGTATTACTCCAATACCTGTAACAATACCTGCTGAGGGAAACTCATCGTTATATTGACCGATGGCAGCAAGTGGAGATAATTCAAGAAAAGGAGTATTTGGGTCTATAAGTCTATCAATTCGTTCACGCACTAACAATTTACCACGACTTTTATGTCGCTCCCTTTGCTTTTTTGAGCCCCCCAATGTTACTTTTCTGATTTGCTGCAAAAGCTCTTGAGCCAATGCTTTATTGATTGCTTCGTTGTATTGTCTGTTTTGGATATTCATAATAGTTTCACAAATGTGTGTCTAGATAACTCTTAAGCATTAGTTTTGTTCTTTCAATGAAGAAGGTGTTCTCAAGTGGCTCTACACTTAATAGCCTGAAAGCAAGGGGGAAATAATGTAAAGCGGACCTTTGTTTTTTGTTAGATTAACAGTCAAATCATATTCTTTAAATGAAAAGAGACTGTTTTGCTTTTGTTTCAAATCGTTTAAAGTAGCTTTTGCACGTTGCAAAACCTCTTCTGTCGTCAATGGTATGCTTATTTTCGAAATCCGTTAGGTTTTTAGTAGAATAGTGAAAATTGAAAAAGTCAGCGCTTTTTCAATCCAAAAGAGTTAGCTTCTATTTACAGGTGTGTGTCATATTACATAAGACTTTTAGTTACAACCTAAAACCGCTATCTTTATCTGTAATGAACAACTTTTTTTGATTTTTGTTATTAAGGGTAGATGAACTCCAATGGTGATACCTAAGTAGTTCTTATTGTTAACATTATTCTCAAATAACAATATAAATTAAATTCAAATAAATATGAAAAAAGTACTTGTTTTATTAGCAGCTACCATAATTGCTGTAAGTTCAATCGCACAAGATAAATGGCAAATAGACCCTGCCCATTCTTCTTTAAATTTCAACATATCGCATTCGGGAATTAGCATTGTGAATGGGAAGTTTATAGATTACTCGGGGGATGTAACTACTTATGGAGAAGAATTTGACAATGCAAAAATCAACTTTACCGTTAAAGTGAAAAGTATAAACACGAATGTGGAAATGAGAGATAATCACTTGAGAAGTGCTGATTTCTTTGAGGTGGAAAAATATCCAGACATGACTTTTATAGGCACTAAAATTTTAGCTACTGGTAAACCTGACTATTATTTACTGCATGGTAAACTGACAATAAAAGATGTCACGAAAGATGTGATATTTGATGTACATTATGGTGGAACAGTCAAGAGCGATGAAGGAGAGAAAATAGGTGTGAAAGCCAAAACAACAATCAATAGATTTGATTATAATATTGATTTTGATCCAACCGCTACTGGTGTTGGAAAAGATGTGAGCATCACAGTTCACGGACAGTTTGCAAAACAATAATTTGAAAATAAAAATAAAAACAACGAATATGAAAAAGTACAATATTGCAGTTATAGTAGGAAGTCTTCGTAAAGAATCTTACAACTTAAAAACGGCTAAGGCCTTAATAGGACTAGCACCCGAATCATTGTCTCTTGAAATAATAGACATAACTAACCTTCCAATGTTCAATGAAGACCTGGAAGCAACTCCACCAAAAGAGTGGGTAAAATTAAGAGAACAAATAATTGCTGCTGATGGAATTCTCTTTCTGACACCTGAGTATAATCGGTCAGTACCAGCGGTATTGAAAAATGCCATTGATGTAGGCTCACGTCCTTACGGGCAAAATTCATGGGACGGAAAACCTGCTGCTATTGTTAGTGTTTCCATTGGAGGCATTAGCGGTTTTGGTGCTAACCACCACTTGCGCCAATCATTAGTTTTTGTAAACATGCACACCATGGCACAACCAGAAGCTTATATAGGTGGAGCTGGAGCACTATTTGACGATGGGGGAAAGTTGACGAACGACTCCACCAAAGATTTCTTGAGCAGCTTTATGGTAGCTTTTGAAAAATGGAT
>CAYTJC010000112.1:0-6201 GCA_964437875.1 uncultured Dysgonomonadaceae bacterium | reverse complement strand
CTGTTTCTCCTACAATTTTTGCGGGACTGCCTTTCCATAGTAAATAATCTCCTAATTTTGGGTTTTTCATACTCATATTACTGTTTGTTTATATTTAAAATGGCAAGCCGTCATCTTCGGTAGACTCGCAGTTTGATTGATATAAGACTGACACCTCGCTTTGAAATTGAAGAGCACATTCATCCATTATATTCACCACGTAATAAATGTAATCGTCGATAAACATACCTAAGTCCCACATTGTAGATGGGCGTTTATACTCTTTCTCAAAGTGCATCGAATTTATTGTTATTAAGCTTTTGATTCTATGCCCTGGAGGAATGAATATCAGCTTTGTCGGCTCATTTAACAGAAACCCGTAATCGATAGGATGTCCGTAAAAAAACATTGCTCTATTTTCGTTCACTTCAACATTAAACCCTCCTATAAATAAGCTGCTTTGCTTACCATCTGATGCCCAGCACTCTGATGCTTGGAACCTTTTAAGCAAAGGGTTATAAGCTGTTAGATTTTCGATCTCTTCTGCTAAAAATTTACAATGAAGGTCTTTTGTGAATTTCACTGTTTCACCAACCTCTTTATCCATTTTATTGCTTCTCTCAGTTCTCATTCTACTGTTTATAATTTGTTTAAAATTCCTTCTCATTATCTTCAGAAGACTCAATCTTTGTTTCTATTTTTAGAGCCTTTGCTACTGCAGGGTAGTCGCATGCAGGGGCTATATTAAAATATTCAAGTCCTCCGGATTTGTCATCTGTATCGTTACGTCCATCTGAGTCTGTGAATAAACATTTGCCATTTTCAAAATCATACCTCTGAGGATTAAATATATAACCTTTCCACTCGCAATACTGCTTGATTTTTGTCTTAAGCTTTGTATTTGTTGTCCATTTTCGTTGTTCTGGCGCGTAGTCAAAGAAAGCATCTTGGATATCTTTACGCTTGATTCGATTATTAAGACGTTCAGGCTTGCTAAAATACTCTTCAGCCCATCCGATAAACTCCTCGCCCATAGACTGACGCAATTGTCTAGCCTCTATTCTATCTGAAGGAGCTTGTATGACACCAAACTTGAGGTAGAGCTGTACGCATTCGGCCAAAAGATTCCACAGCAGATTCCATTGTTCGAAATCCCAATCGTCAAAGAAAAGAGTTCCGAAATCGTCTATAGGCTTATGCTTATCATTATAAAAATCGCTAAACGCTATTTTCCATAATCTGTCATTAAAAGAGCTGCCATCGCCATTTAAAGCGTGGTTTGTAGTGATATAGATTTTCGGGGATAGATGAAAAGGGAAGGTAGCTCTACGATCTCCTTTATAATTCACAGACCAGTCACCAGTAATATTTGTGAATAGAAACTCTACTGGGAAGTTAGTACGAACGTCATCAATAAAAATCACTTTGGTTTTAACGGTCATCTCATCCCAGAGAAAGTTGTCTCGGTCAATATCTTTGTATTTACCATTGATACTGATAGCTGGTAGCACCTGCTTAAACATCTCACCCAGAATAGACTTTCCACTACGGCCATTCGATAGGCCTACTTCTGACTGCTTTCCGTCCATGGCCACAACAGCACGGCTCACGCTTCTATCTTTTGCACTCATCATCATATAACCAATGCTACAGAGCTTAGCGATAAGATGATCAGTGTTTTCTTGTAATTCTTTAGCATCTATTTCTATTTTCTGATCTTCCTTACGCCAGGTGTAATTTGAAGTGTTTATTAGGAACTGCAAGAAATGAGCGGCCTTCCCTGATTTACTCAATGTGTAGGTGAAGTGGCCATCATCATTTTTAGATACATCGATAAGCCTTTCTGTCCTGGTTACAGGGATATTGTTTCGCTGGTCTTCCCAAATTTGATGATTAATACTATCATAACCTTTAGCTTTTATGCTATCTTTTTTTACCTCCCAAAAGCTGTCAGCAAAATAAAACAGTTGTCTGTCTCGCTGGGGCTTTTCAAACATCGGCTCAACTTTTTTTAGGTTACTCAGTTTTTCAGGGCCTAGAAATTGTGGACCTCCTCGATGTAACATCTCAAGAACCTCTTCATTTGCTATTTCGCGAGTAAAATCTTTTACAAAATCACGAATATCCTCAGTTTTATAAATAGTTTTTACAAATGGATGCTCGATGTGGATATACTCAAAATCACCGTCAGGTTTTTGGAATCTAGAGATACCTCGATTTTGTAGAAATCGAAAGCATCGCTCATAGCGAAATTTGTATTCTTTTCGAGAATTACCTTCGCGATCAAATTTCTCTATTTCTTCCCAAAATTGTTCATCAGCTTCGATTGGCTGCGCTGATTCTATTTCTCCTTTTTCATTGAATCTCCAACGATGTTTACCTAACCTAAATTCAGGCAGCTCTTTTAATATAGATTTATGCCTTTGCGCAAACTCAGTGCTACTATGAAGAGACCACAATTCTAGTAACTTTCCATCACTCCAAGTAGTAATTTTATATAGCTGAAGATATTTTCCTGTGAGGGATCTCTCATTAATTAAGACATCAATATCTTCTTTCAACAGCGTTGGATCTGCTTTCAATGTGTTGGAAAGAAGGTCATCAATACCTTTATCTTTTTTCTTGTTTGGTTGTACATGGCCAATAAATACTTCTAAATATATCCCTCGAGAATTGCGAAGTTGAACTGTATATTCCTTAAAATTTTTAGCAGCATAAAAGAATGTACGAGGACGCTGGTCTGCACTATCGTTTAGACCAATATTGTGCGAAATATCATTCCAATCAGAATCAAAAAGGAACACAAGCTCTTTTACATCGCAAGCTCCAATTAGCTTTACTAAATCCTCATGTAGTCGCCCATTGCGCGCTAAATTATGAATTCCTGAAATTGCTACTGAAGGCACACCGTGTTTACATGCTTTTTCAGCTTTCTTTTCACCCTCTTGAATAAATAACCTGTCTATTTTTCCACCTGATTTGTAAATATCACGAATACGCTGTGGAATATAAATAAACGAACCTGAGCCTACTGGAGAACGATATTTGTAAGGCCTGCCATTTTTATCGGTATGTTCCTGAGGAAACTGCCAACGAGCCCTGAAATACTCTTTCATTTTACCCGTTGCCTTACCTTTTATCATTTGCTCATAAATAACAGGAGCGCCCTCTAAATCGTAATACTCTATTATTACATCATCACCTTCAACAATGTCACCACGGCTATTAATAGTGCCTGATCTGAATGATTTGCCAACCGTAGTTGTTTTGTTTGTGTCTTTTATAAAGACCTTTGCCTCTACATCTGCAGCTGTTAAGCCAGACTCCTCTAGCATCCTTTTGCAATATGATGTACGTGCAGTTTTAGGCTTGCGTTTAATTACTTTTTTCTCAGTGAGCGGTACATTCAGCTTATGAGCTAATGAAGTTAACACCTCGCCGTAACCCTTACCTAAATGCGTTAGAAACGATACTGCATCAGTCCCACCGACGTTGCATTTGAAACATTTGAAAATATTCTTGCCTGGAGTGTAGCTAAATTTATCCTCGGCCTCACAAAAAGGGCATCGTCCCTTAAGGTCTTTGCCTGCCTTTTTTAGAGAAACCTCTGATTCAATTACCTCTTGCAACCTCTCATTAGCTGCAGAGAATATTCGTCTTTTATCATCTTCGTTAAATATCATGCTATTTGTTTCTTAATATGTTTTCTTTGGATTGTGTTAATAATTCTGGCACGCGACGAAATTCTGTAAATGTGTCGTTAAAATAAAAATCTTGAGCAATGCCACTTACAATGAACGCGCAAAGCAGCTTTATAAAAACATCTCGATTCTCTTCATTTACTAAATCGTCTATTTTGTAAACCTCACCTGGGAGCATCATTGTTATTTTTCTATATAACCTTTCGGCGTATTGCCAAAATGTCATTACACCTGACCTGTTTTTAAATGTATGAGTGTAATATGGTTTTAAACTGGCATCATTTTTCAGCCTGTGTTCTGAGTAATCTTTTTCCATGGTGCTATTTTACTTTATAATTCTACTCGTGACGCTTAAGTATATCTATTATCACCTCTATCATTTTTGAGTTCTCATAAAAGCTTTTACGCTTAAATGCAATAATACCTGAGGCTCCCAATATTTCAACTTGCGCTATTCCAGAATTATTAATGATATTAGAATCTTTCTCAGAAATATCAACTGAAAATGTGATCCCTTGAAGACCATTACTACCAGGTCTTTTCTCTAAGATTGCGAAGTGAACTTCATTGCTAATCATTATATGATTAGCAGTAGTCTCTATAGGCTTGCGTTTTGTTTCTGTTTTGTTTACCATTTCAATTTATTGTTTATGTTTTTACTTAAGGTTGTTTTTATGCCAATATTCAACTAATTCAGCAACGGAGTGAGTTTTAGTTTTTATCTGAATATTTCTCCTGTGATTATTAACCGTATGAGGAGATAGATGCAATCTCTCTGCAATCTCCATAGCTTCGTGATGACTAACTACAAGTCGAAGTATCTCAGTTTCCCTATGAGTTAGTCCGGAATTAAAAGTAGGTTTACAGCAAATATTCTCAAGCTTACACTCTCCACGAAGTGGGCATTTCACCTCTTCAAATTGAAGCATTCCAGTATGGTCGATGTCATGTGATAATAGATCATAATCCCCCATATTGCAGCGAATAAACCTTGAAACTATCCAGTATTCATAATTAAGCCTATTAAGCTCTTTAGCTGAATACTCAGCGCACAACCCATTGAATGCTTCAGTATAAAATGTACGCAAGTACTCAAGCATTGCCTGAATAAACAATCTATTTTCTTTACCATTCTCCGCTAACTCACGAACTGACTCACCTGCTGGCTTAATCATTACACATCCATCTGGGGTTGTGTACATTTCAGTGTTTAAGTAATTTATCATTCCTGCTTTTGTTTAACTGGCCATAATACTTCAGGAGTAGTCCCCAAATAATCTGCGATAACTTTCTGTCTTTTAGGCGATGGGGAAAACTCCCCGCTTAACCATCGTGAAACTGTAGCCTCTGTAGTCAAAGTAAGCTCTGCAATTGCCTTTACAAAATCTGCACGCTCATTTGATTTGCTCAGCACATGGTCTCTGAATGTCATTTTCATATTTTTTTTAATTAAAATGTTAGTACTGTTATTTTATTCGCTTATATTGCAAACGTAATTAATATTACGTTTGCAAATTAAAGGATAATACTTGAATACTGCAAGTATTTCAAGTATTATTTAAGTATTTATACTTAAATAAATTTCAACCTCTGTACAAATGACTGATAAAGAGAGACTAGAAGAAATAATAAATTCAAGTAAATTATCTGCTAACGCATTTAGCAAGGAGATTGGACTGAAGGGACCACAAAGTTTATATGATATTATGAATGAAAAGCATGGTATCTCTAAAAAAATGGCGCAAAGGATTCACGCAAAATACTTGAATTATAATTTTACTTGGATTTGGACAGGAGAAGGTAGTAAATATAAAAACTCAAATTATCAAAACAAACCATTTAGTACAGATGATAATAGTGTTAATAATGAAAAAGAGGTTTATGGCCAAAACATACAAATAAATCAGCTTACAAATATTATCGAATCACAACAACGCACTATTGAGAATAATAGTGATGTAATTAAAACGCTTAGCAAAACAATAGAAGACCTCACGAAAAAAAAGAATGGTTCGAATGGCAATGGGAAATCTGCAAGCAGTGCTTAATGTGTCAATGCGAAAAAAATAAGTTAATTCCTATATTCAAATAGGTCAATTCAAACACACACTGTTATATAACTACCAATAACAATTTAAATAATAAGAAATGATGAAAGCAAAGAGGAACCTACTAGAAAGATTTGGCATAGAAGTGAAAACGCAACCGCAATTTATAAACATTCTGCAAGGAGATAAATACATTATTATAAATGTAAACTATATCAAGAAAATAGAACCTGCAGATAGTGGAGTTTTAATTTATTTAATAGACGAACAACTTGACCCAATAGCGTGCGATATTAAGAAACTTGTAATGCTATTACCAAATGTAGCACCTATAGAAGCAGGAGAATAAGCACTTTTTTTTAGAATTGAACCGGGACAGCCCTCGGGACAATATGAGACAAAAACAGAAAATATAAACACTGAGTATTAAACAGTTAGGTTTTAGATAGTTGCAAAATAGAATCCTCGTACCC
>CAYTJC010000111.1:0-6207 GCA_964437875.1 uncultured Dysgonomonadaceae bacterium | reverse complement strand
GTAGCTAAATTAATTAGATAATTAACTACAAACCAACCAGGCATGTAAGATGACTCAGTTGGTGCTTGAATAGTTTGAGAATTATTCTGGGTGAAATTGTCTGTGACAACTTCCACGTTTTTAACTGAACAGCAATCACTATCAGAATCAATAAGTTTAAGTGTTGGGAATTTCGCATTCTCTTTATCGCTTGTTTCTGCAGGCATGCAGCACATATTATCATTGCTCAACATACTAACGTTGAGTGATTGCAATTCATCTCCACAAAAATGCATAGAAAGAATTGGATGCACACTTAACGTGAGCACCAAAAGCAGTAATATGGATGTCGAAATGCGTTTCATCTTCTCTTTTAAGCTGATAATCTTATAACTCAGAAAAACAAAAGTAATCTTTTTTTTGAACTTACAAATAATATAACGCTTGAAATGAGATTATTGTTTTAAAAATGCATTCAAATGGTTGTTATTCTTTTAAAAAAGAATCTATATATGTATGGAGGAGTATTATTTGTGTAAACTTTATTCAAAATCTATATAATAACAAACCCCTTCCAAAACCTGTTGGATTTTGGAAGGGGGTGTTATTGCTCTATTTATTTATAGGCTACAACACAATGTGTGAAACACATTGTAAATAACCCAACAAATTACTCAGGTTGCTCTAAAATATACTCTCTGTCATACAAGCTCACTTGATTTACCCTCCATATCGACCCTTCTAAAAAAACTGGATGCGGCTGACGAATATCCCAGTCTCCAAGTTTTTTGAGCATCGACTTTGTTCTATCCAAATTTTCTAATGCCACATTGTTTTGTTCTGAAACATCGTCGGCTAAATTAAAAAGCATAGGTAAACGATCGGGCAAGCGAATCAATTTCCAGTCGCCATCGCGAATGGCAGCACTTATGGTAAATCTCCAATTCAAAGATTCATGGGGCTTTGAAAGCTTTTCACCAGTGAGATAAGGAATCAAATTAACGCCATCAAAATCTTCCTCATTAGCCACCACTCCCGTAGCTAACTCTAGGAAAGTAGGAGCAAAATCTAGAGAGATAACTGGGTGCGAATAAGTTGAACCTGCAGGAATGTGTCCACTCCATTGCATAATAAAAGGAACGTGAATACCGCCTTCTAACAATCCCCCCTTTTGCCCATTGAAAGGTGCATTTATAGAAGCATTCACATTGCATGGACCACCATTATCGCTAATAAAAACTATGAGTGTATTTTCATCCAAACCCTCTTTTTCTAAGGTATCGAGAATGCGTCCAATATTTATATCCAATCTATGAACCATGGCAGCATAGGTGCGACGTGTTTTGTTTTCAATATGAGCATACAACTCCAAATCGGCTTCGAGAGCTTGCATGGGAGCATGAGGAGCGTTGAATGATGCAAACAAAAAGAAAGGATCTTCTTTGTGTCTTTTAATGAAATCTACACATTCGTCGCCTTTATCATCTGTAATATAAGTAAGCTTCTGTGGTGTTTTGTAATTACTTTCAATAGGCGAAAGATATCCTTTGCCATCAGGTGTATCACTAAAGTAATCGTGACCGCCCCCTGTGTATCCCCAAAATTCGTCGAATCCTCTTTTTAATGGATGAAAATGAGGCTCATCGCCCAAGTGCCATTTACCAATGAGACCTGTATTATAACCCAACTCTTTCAACCTATCGGCAATTGTTACTTCTGTGAGCGGGAGTCCTAAATAATCAGCATCGAAACCTGGCTGCGAACCTCCAATATTGTTGTCATGCCCAAAAGACACTTGGTTCTTTCCTGTAATAAATCCAGCACGCGATGGACTAGAAACAGCAGACGAAACATACCCTTCCGTGCAGTTTACCCCCTGTTTGGCCATTCTATCTATGTTGGGGGTAGATATTTGACGGCTACCAGTAATGCCTAAATCGCCGTAACCCATGTCGTCAGCAACAATCAGTACAAAGTTTGGTTTTGCTACATTTTGCGCCAATGATTTTATGGCATTCACACATAAAAGAATTGTAATAGTCAGAAAGAATTTGGTCCTCATTGTATTGTTTTTTTTGATTGTGTCTTCACTAAAAACAGCTATATCTGTAGTGAAATGTAAAAATAAGCATTCTTTTTCATAAATAGAATAATTAAGATGAAATTAATAAGGTGAAGTTTACTCTAAACTGCAAAACACCCTGCTTATTATCTCTAAATACCATAAGCATAGAGAACTTTTATTGAATGTTGATAATTATCGGATAGCTACACCCACCGACATAATAAAAGAAAACTTCATCCGACAACTCTGAAAATCAATATTTCCAATCTTATGAAACTAAAAGTTGTCTCATCTCTTTTCAACTTCAAATATTATATTATCTTTGTATTACAGCCTGTTTTTTGAGTTTATTTTACATCTCAAGATCACCAATAATCACTGTTTATTTCACTTGCGAAAGTTCAATTTATAATTATAAACTTTGTAATATGAAAACAACACTTTTTTTACTCATCGCCCTGCTCACAATGACCTCTGGTCCACTTAAGGCACAAACAAAAACAGTGGAACTACCACCAGCATCGTTTGCCAACACCCGCTCGCTAGAGATTGCAAAGGTAACCCTCTCAGACACAGCTACAGTGCTTGATGTGGAAGCATTCTACAGGCCTGACTACTGGATTAGAGTTGTTTCTGATAGTTACTTGTATGCCGATGGCAAGAAGTATATGATTCGTAGCGGACAAGGTATCGATTTGGATTCTCTTTTCTGGATGCCAAAATCGGGAGAAGCATCGTTTAAACTAGTGTTTGAACCCTTGCCCCAAAACACCAAAACATTCGATTTTATAGAGAGCGACTGTGAAGATTGCTTTAAGATATGGGGTCTCGACTTGATAAACAAACAACCACCACTGCCAGAGTTCTCTGCTGAATTTACAAAGGAACACCAAGACGAAACTGACTTGCACATAACATGGGCTAAAGGTGATGCCACCATAAACGGTAAGTTGTGGAAGTATATACCTGGCACAATTGAATGGACCGTAATCTATGCCAATCCGATTACAGGAAAAGACAATCACATTCCCGTAGTAATAGATGATGAAGGTAAGTTTACGGTTAAGGTGCCTGTTTATAGCCCTACCAATCTCTTCCTTACATCCAAAGCGGCACATATTCCCATCAAAGTAGCTCCAGGAAAAGAATCTAGTATCATAGTAAACCTTCCAGAGTTTTATCGCGAAAGTAGTCGCTTGCTGAGAGAGCAGAAACCTTATGGTAGAAAATATTACTATGGCGGTTATTTAGCTGGTTTGAATAACGACCTTGCCAATCAGGATATAATGCAAGCCGTACAAATGGATTACACAGATTCAATTGCCGACATGGATGCCAATGAGTACAAAACATTTCTGACGGATAAATACCACAAAAGTGTTGCACACAATAATGCACTTGACATCAGTCCGCTGGCTAAAAAAATCACCAACGTCGTAGATGCTTTAACGTTACGAGAAAAACTTCAATTTGCCGATTACTACCTGATGGATGCATTCGCCACAAAAAACAAACTATCAAGAGAAGAAGCCCAAGATACTTTTAAGCCGTCATTGAAAACTGGAGACTATATAATTGATGCTTACCACCTGATTCCATACAACGATCCAGCAATACTATTTATCCCTAATATTGCAGCTGGGATTCGCAGCCTAGAATATGCACGTAAGAACACAGATGATCCTTTAGAAATTTTCCGCTGTCTATCAGATCATGAAAAGGTGTCGGAAGAAGATCGTCGTTTTCTCAAAGATTATATATGGGCACTAGAGAATGAAGAGGAACTTGACGAGGATACAACCGTTAAATCTATTATAAACAAATACAGTTCATTATTGGAAGAATACATAAGGAGTCAGATGGGTGTGGGCTTCCTCTCGGAAATTTGGGAGACAGACAATGCTATATTGTTAGACCTAGTTGGTGCTCAAAAAATCAGTCGCGAGTTGGAAGGCTTTAATCCACTCACCGATGAGAAGAAGCAAGAGCTGTCTGCTTACCCCGAGGTTATCAGGCAAGTTTTATTTGAGGAAAACGATGTTCTGTTAGCAAGAATTGAAGAGAACAAGAGTAAAACTGGTTTCACCGTGCTCAACACACCCACCAATCCCGACGAGGAACTGTTTGTAGAGATGTTGAAACCATTTAAAGGAAAAGTTATACTAGTTGATGTGTGGGCAACATGGTGCGGACCGTGTCGCATGGCAAACAAAGAGATGGAGCCTCTGAAAGCACAACTTGCCGATCGGGAAGACCTCGTTTTCCTATACTTGGCAGGAGAAGATTCGCCTGAGAATACCTGGAGGAATATGATTGCAGATCTGAAAGGCGAACACTACAGGGTGAACCAAGCCCAATGGGATTACCTGAGAGAAAGCCTAAATGCAAGGGGAGTTCCCACCTATATTATCATCGATAAAGAGGGGAATCACACATTCCATACAGTTGGCTTTCCGGGTGCAGAAACAATGAAAAGAGAGTTGTTGAAAACATTGAGTAAATAGATTGTCGATTTATTATTATTATTTTTTGCAAGGAATGAAGGTGTGGATATTTATCAACACCTTCATTGATTATATCAAAGCGAGCCACACAAGAGGATTCGTTCCTGCCTTAGGGAAACTTGTCATTCGTCAACCTATTAATGTGAGTTCGTAACGAGTGTACCATGCAATATTGCTTCCCATGAGCTTACTGTCCATACGAATGTGTTTGTCACTTACATTAAATACGACCATTTGACTTTTGGTGAAAGACTGCTTGCACAGGAATAGAAAAGATATCTCATTATGCGTTTTTGTTTGATTCTTTAAACATAGTTCCTGTTCTTATCAATAGGGTTAAAACACTTAACTTGAGCGATATACAAAACACATTGCAGGGGCTTTATTTTATGCAACTATATTTATTGTTTTTGTCTTATTTAAACAAAATGTTTTAAAAATTATTTTCCTACAAGATTCTCAAAGTGGTCTCACATTTGAATTTTGAACTTATAATCAATTTTTCGATTAGATTTTTACTCAATAACTTCTAATCAAGATTATTTGTTAAACAAACATCTTTTATTACAATGGGTTTGCCTCCTGAAGACCAAAATCCTACAATATAGATTTGAGCCGGATTAAGTTTGACTTGAATTCCATCAATTTCTTTATACATTTTGTCAAGTTCAACTACCACTCTACGTTTATTACCAAAATCATATATAGTTGGTTGTGTCCAGTAATCATTTTCATCAAAGAGTCTAAAGGAAACACTGCTTTCATTATCATTGCCTAATTCAGCAATCAGATATCTATAATCTGTTAAATCCACACCATTATTATACCACCATCCTCCAAATCCCCACTGACCAGTAACCAATGTATGAGTCTCTTCATCCAATATTCCTTCTGCATAAATAGAAGGATTAAAAACATCCTTAGTTAAAGGAAAAGTACTTGCATGAACATCAAAGCTAATTCTTTTAATTACACCATCAGAAGATCGGTAAGTTGCCTCAATTGCTGAAGAGCCGTTTTTTAATGCGATAATTCGCCCATTGCCCTCAATCTTAATTAAAGATGGTTCAGAAGCAGTGAGAATTGTGTTTAATGTGATAAGCTTTGATGAGCCGTCTTTGTATATTGCTTTCGCAATCAGATAACGATCTCCTCCAGTTAAAATATTTATTTCTTTGTCTATTCCAACTATTTCAATTCTATCTACTGTCTTAGAGACTTCACTATCTCCTAAAGAGTATTCTTTGTACCAATGATAAGTAGGCCAAGGACAAGCTTCTGGGTCATTCAAAAATGTGTAATATCCAGGAACGCCTTCTTTGTTTTCGAATTCAGCTAAATGATGACACTCGGTAAAGATCAACCAACTAACATTCCCAGTATTATCGGCAATATATTTGAAGTTAGCTCCAAATCCAGATCCTCCTGTCTCACCAGTAAAACTCTTACCCCAAGAGGCATTGTGTTTTTTAGGAGCCCAATCCATCTCAGTTACAATGATTGGTGCAAAGTCTGCAACGGGCTTAACCTGCGCATCCCAACCACGTTGAAAGATTTCATATCCTCCACCCATTGATCCGCCCAACTCAACACTAGCTTCTTCTGTGTCGCTACCATACCATCCTGGATAAACATGAACAGCATATCCAATGTTAGACC
>CAYTJC010000110.1:0-6372 GCA_964437875.1 uncultured Dysgonomonadaceae bacterium | reverse complement strand
AAAAAGCAGCAGCATAAAATGAAGAAAGAGGATGCCATTATTGGACACCCTCTTTACAGTTTTAACTGTGACACTTCAGAAAGCTCAAACACCTTTTATAAATAGACATCTCTACGTTCCATTGCTCTCTTCTGTCTCCAAGCCTGTATTATCATCCAAATACAAGTGTTTTACCAGCGTTATCACAATTACCAACAAAGGCACGGCCAACACAATGCCCCACCCTCCAGTAAGTGTGCCCATAACCACTTGAAAGAGTATTAGCAGAGCTGGAGGAATATTCAGTAATTTCTTTTGCACATTGGGAGTAATTAAATTACTCTCTATTATTTGAACAAGAAGATATACTCCAGCAACCAAAAGAGCTTGTGTAGGGCTGGTCAATAATGCAACCAACACTGCAGGAATCATAGCTATGATGGGCCCAAAGTTGGGAATCACATTTAATAAACCAGCAGATATTGCCAATATTAGCCACATGTCAACTCCCAAAATCAACAATCCAGTTGCAGTAAATATAAAAACCACCGTACCAGATATAATTGCCCCCTTAATCCATTTCGTAAGATTAAATCCCACATCTTCAAACAGATGTTTGGCTTTTGCCTTTCCTCTTCTCGGCACCAAATTCACCGTCCCATTTATATAATCGAAAGGGGAAATAGAGAGAAACATGGCAAGGAAAATAACAATGTATAAATCGCCAAATACACCAAACGAAGATTTAAAAAATCCTTGCAAAAAAGGTACCGCTTTTTTTTGAGTCTCAATATCTGTAACATATTCAGATACTTTTCGCCCGAGGTCGCTTTTGTTCAGATAGTTTTGCGCATTATCTAAAATAACTGGAACTGCCTCTTGCATTTCTTTGTATTGGTTTTCAGCCTCTGCCCCAAGCAGCCAAAAAAACAACCCAACTATCACTACCATCAACACAATGGTGACAGCAAGCGAAATGCCATCTCTCAAGCCTGTCCATTTCTTTATTTTACCAGATACGGCACTAAAGAAAAGGGCTATGAGTGAGGCTGCCAAAAGAAGAAGAAAAGCGTTAAAGGTTTTGTAGATTATCAGAATTAAAATGGCAACAAGTGCTGTTATACCAACTGTAATCCATACTTTATTTGCGAAATCTGAAGATGGATGTAACTGTTTTTCTTTTTCCATTTGGTTAAAAGGTTTATTTAGATAGTAGAACAAACAGTATATGAAAAATGTTTTAAGAATTTATCAGTCATTCAGCTTCCGAGATGCGTTCTTTCTGCTTGATCAATGGCGCTTAAATAGCTAAACAAATCTTTTGAAATTAACATCTCTGAAAGTGGTTTGTTGCAATTATGTTACTATTATGCTCAAAATCTTGAGATGACCCAGAGATTACCCTAGATATATTTAATTTCTCTCGTTGTACATGTACAAAAGTCCCAATAAAAAATATTTAGACTTTTGTAGTAGTACGAAACCGTAAATAAAATATATTGGAGCTTTTGTAGTAGTACAAAACAGCAAATAAAATTTATTGGGACTTTTGTAGGGGTACGAAACAGTAAATAAAACTTATTTGGACTTTTGTAGGGCTACGAAACAGCAAATAAAAAATATTGGAGCTTTTGTAGGGGTACAAAACCGTAAATAAAACTTATTGGGACTTTTGTAGGCCTACAACGACATAAATAGAAAATAGTGCGAGTCTGGCGGCTCTAAAAGCATCGAAATAAATTATACAGAGACTATCTGAAACCCTTTCAACTCCAATATAATTAATTAAAAGATAATTGGAATAAATAAAGGGGCCAGAATTTTCTATAAAGAAAATCATCATTGATATCGGGAAAATGCTGTTAATCCACCTTTTGCAACTTCTAACTCTCAATTGCTTCAATCAATTTATCCACCGCCTCATCCACAGAGCTTTCACTTTGTAACAACGTTACAAATTTGCTCCCAATTATGGCACCCGATGCATTGTTGCAAGCTGCATCAAATGTTGCCTTGTTGGAAATACCAAAGCCTATCAATCTCGGATTTTTCAGATTCATTGCATTCACTCTACCGAAATAAGCTAAGTTCTCATCTCCAAAAGAAGACTTTGCACCCGTTACAGAGGCTGTAGATACCATGTAAATGAATCCACCTGTATGACTGTCAATCAAGCGAATGCGCTCTTCGGAAGTTTCAGGAGTAATCAGCATTATTATGTGCAGATTGTGGGCTTCGGCAATAGACTTATAATTCTCCTTATAATCTTCAAAGGGTAAGTCTGGAATGATAATGCCATCAATTCCGCAACGTTGTGCCTCTGCACAGAAATTGCTGAACCCAAATTGCATAATAGGATTAAGATAACCCATCAACACAAGAGGTATCTGCACCGATTGTCTCACAGTAGCCAATTGAGCGAAAAGTGTTTTCAACGTCATACCATTTTGCAATGCTTTACTTCCCGAGGCTTGAATAACAGGTCCATCGGCCATGGGATCACTAAAAGGAATACCTATTTCAAGAAGCTTTACTCCTTTTTTCTCTAAGGCTTGAATTATGGGGAGAGTATCATTCAAATTAGGAAACCCTGCTGTGAAATATACGGATAATATATTGCTCTTGTCTTTATTGATAAGTTGGTCTATTCTGTTCATTGTTTCAACTATTTTATAAATTGTTCGATAGATTGTATGTCTTTGATAGCAGGCGAAAGTTCGAATTTGCTGTTAATGTCAATGCCTATACACAAAGGATGAGAAAACTCCTGAAGGGCTGATACATCATCAGGACCAATGCCGCCACTCAGTAGGAAAGGAGTATTGCCGTGATAGTGTTGCAATATATCCCAATCGAACTTCCTACCCGAACCGCCATAGTCCGAGGTTTGCGTATCGAAAAGAAAGTAGTTGCATGAATTTTCATATTGTGCTATCATTTCTGAAGGAAACGTTGTTGCAACGCCAAATACTTTCATCACTCTAATTTGTTTGTCCATTAGTTCTTGGCACAACTCTGGAGACTCGTCGCCATGAAGTTGCACAATGTCGAGAGAAAAGAGTGTAGCTTTATTTAAGATAGTTTCTATACTTTCATTTACAAACACTCCCACCCTTTTCGCTTCTTTAGGAAGATAGGATGGCAATACTTCAACATATCGTTTGGATGGAGGATAGAATATAAACCCCATCCAATCTATGTTCAATGCTTCCACAGCACGAATATTCTCACCATCATGCATGCCACACACTTTTATTATTGAAGAACTAATTTTCATACTATATTATTGATAAATTGTTTGAGTGAATCTCCTGGATCTTCCGCTTTCATGAAGTTCTCACCTATCAAGAATCCTCGGTATCCAGCTTGTCTTAATTGGTGCACAGTCTTGGCATCAGATATACCACTTTCTGAAATCAACACTGTCTCGGTGGGTAAGTGCTCAATCATTTGATAAGATTTCTCCACATCGGTTACAAACGAACCGAGATTCCGATTGTTCACCCCTATCATATTGTTGAGAGGCGATATATGGTCTATTTCAGATACATCATGCAGTTCCAATAGCACATCCAACCCTAAGTTGGTGGCAGTTTTGGTGAAATCTTTGCATTGCTGTGGCGTTAATGCCGCTGCAATCAATAAGATAGCGTGAGCGCCCAGCATTTTGGATTCATAAATCTGATATTCATCTACTATAAACTCTTTTCGCAACACAGGGATGTTGGTGAGAGAAATGGTCTGTTGTAAATCGGCAATTGTTCCTCCAAAATAAACTTCATCGGTAAGAATGGAGAGTGCAGCAGCGCCGTTTTGTTCATATTGCAAAGGTATAGCAGAAGCATCTGCTTCTCTATTGATCCACAACTTGGAGGGAGAGCGGCGTTTAAATTCGGCAATAATACCATGAGGAGATTGCAGCAATGATTCTTTCAAAGAAAGAGTTGTATAAACCTGTGCTTCAATTCTTTTTTCAATATCCTTTATGGATAGCAGCTGCTTTTGCTTATCTACTTCCACCTTTTTGTGCGCAATTATTTCGCTTAATACGTCTTTCATTTTTTCAACTGTTTATTTCTAAGAACTTATTGAAGCTTTTCAGTGCCTTTTTGGCTTCTATTGATTCGCGGGCAATATTGATGCACTCTTCTATGGATTTTTGCTGTTCTATTAATTGAATGGCAAAGGCAGCATTAAATACAACTACATTTGTTTGAGCTTCTGTGGCTGTGCCTTGCAACACAGCTCTGAATATTCCAACTGCCTCGTCAATAGTATTGCCACCATATATATCTGCTTCTTTTATTCGGGGTACACCCAACTCTTCGGGATGATAAAGTTGCTCACCATAATTAGAAATTATCTTGAAGTCGCCTGTCAACGATATTTCATCATACCCATCCATGCTGTGCACAATGCTAAATTTTTTATTGTTGGCTTGATAGATATAGCTGTATAATCTTGACAAAGACAAATTATAAACCCCCAACAACTGATATTCAGGCTCAACAGGATTTACCAAAGGACCCAACACATTGAAGAAGGTACGAACTCCCAAGCTCTTTCGTGTAGAAGCAACCGCTTTGAGAGCAGGGCTAAACAAAGGTGCATGCAAATAGGCAATACTTGCTTCGTCTAAGCTTTTGCGGAGAATAGCTGCGTCAGTTGTGAATTTAACACCTTGTTGCTCCATAGCGTTGCTCGATCCACTCACAGATGTTGCACCATAGTTGCCATGTTTCACCACAGGATAACCTGCACCGGCAACCACAAAGCTTGCAGTGGTGGAGATGTTGAATGTATTCTTGCCATCGCCCCCAGTGCCTACAATATCTACAGCTCGATAGTCCGACAGGTCAATGTGGGTGCGCACTTCCATCAAAGCTTCTCGAAAGCCCAACACCTCATCTACAGAAATACTACGCATAAGAAAAATGGTTATAATGGCAGATAGTTGGGTTTCGGGTACAAGCCCACTTACAATTGCTGCAAGAAGTTCGCGCGACTCTGTGCGGGTGAGGTGTTGGTAGTCCAATAATTTAATGAGAATATGTTTCATATATGTTGTTTCTTTATAGTATTATATATTTTGCAGTGATGTTGCCCTATCAATGGCCTTTTTCAAACCGCGCATTTTGTTGTTCACTTCTTGCAGTTCGTTTTCGTCGTTACTCATGCTCACAATTCCAGCTCCTGCTTGATACCACAACTCGTTGTTGCGACTCACAAAGGTGCGGATGGTGATGGCTTGATTTGTATTGCCATTCAGCCCCACAAAGCCAATGCACCCGCCATAAGCACCACGATTATGCTCCTCAATATCTGATATCAACTGCATGGCGCGTTCTTTTGGTGCACCAGATAGAGTTCCAGCAGGAAAAGTATCGAAAAAAGCTTTCATCGGATTGCTTTCCTTTTTCAATTGACCAGTTACACGCGACACTAAATGAATGACATGTGAGTAATATTGTGCCTCTTTATAAAAATCAACATGTATGTTATCAGCATTTTCACTCAGATCCAATTGTGCCAATTCTACCAACATATCGTGTTCGGCATTCTCCTTTGGATCATTATATAAAGCTTCTGTAGCCTCTTTGTCTTCTTGAATATTGCCTGTACGTTTGGCTGTGCCTGCTATAGGGTCAATGCTTATGATATTGCCCTCAATCTTGCAATGAGTTTCGGGCGAAGAACCAAATATGCGAAAGCCACCAAAATCAAAATAGAAAAGGTAGGGCGAGGGATTGATGGAACGTAATGCACGGTATACTTTGAAATCATCACCCGAAAATGGTTGCACAAAACGGCGTGAGAGAACAATTTGGGTAACATCTCCCCTGTTGCAATGCTCTATGCCTGTTCGTACATACTGTTTGTATTCCTCATCGGTGATTGTGCTGGCCTCCTCTCCTTCCGTAAAGAAGTTGTAGGTAGCAAAGTTGCGTGCATTAATCAATGATTCGATAGTGGTCAATTGGCTCTCTTCGCCTTCCATAACAAGCTCTATCAAAGATATTTCATCTTTGAAATGATTGAATACCAACAAGTATTTGTAGAGAATGTAGCGTAGATCAGGTGCATCGTTTCGTTCCTCTTTGCTCTCTTTGATGTTAATGTTGTCCGTATATTTCACACAGTTGAATGTGGTGTATCCAAAAAGTCCGCATTGTAACGCCAAATTCCCCTCTATCTCGAAATGAGAAAGAAAACTA
The DNA here is from genome assembly GCA_964437875.1 of uncultured Dysgonomonadaceae bacterium. GTDB lineage: Bacteria > Bacteroidota > Bacteroidia > Bacteroidales > Dysgonomonadaceae > UBA2632. The sequence goes on along the minus strand of CAYTJC010000110.1, from coordinate 178 downwards.
TTCATGGCATCTGAGATACTAAAAGTAGGTGACAGGATTTGATTGGTTTTACTATTATCGGGATAGGTTTGAATACATTCACCCTGATTAATATCAATGTGAGCCATTGGGCAAAGAGCAATGTATGAAGTACTGTCTTCGCCCGAGTGATAGTCTGAACTTTCCAACAATGCCGATT
>CAYTJC010000109.1:0-6413 GCA_964437875.1 uncultured Dysgonomonadaceae bacterium | reverse complement strand
CTCGCTCAATATTTCAGGTTGCACGTTGAACTCAGGGTCGCCTGGTTTCTCTTTTTCCAACACACCATCTGTTGTTGTGTAGTAATTGTACCAAACACCATCGCGTGGCTCATAACCTTGCACAGTACCATAGCTCAATCGTTGTGTAAAGTTAGCGTCGGGCGAGTAAGCAAAGTCAGGATTCATCTCCATCAAAGCTGCCATAAATTCACGTTCTGCTGTTAAGATGCTTTCATACGAACCCATCATCTTTTCAGACAATTGATATCCCATATCTTTAGCAGATAAGGCTAAGTCCATAGCGGGGTCTGTTAGAATTCCTTTGTCATCTTTCTTTTTCAACAAAACCATCAAATCATCTAAGTTTGTAAACTTAGAATTTTTGAACAACCAATCTGCATATTTATTGTAATCGCCTTTAAACTTCTTATTGATAGTTTTATAGATATCGGGCAAGTTCTCTGCAGGCACTCTAGATGCATACAAACGAAGCATCACAGGCAACACTTTTTTGTCTAGTTCAGGCTCATAATCTTTGTATGAATTAACAATGCGATCATTGATAAAGTCTTCTTTATCTTTCTCTGTGTTATTTACATCAAAAGCCAACAAGGTGTTTGCAAAACGAATAATTTCAATACCATTTCTAAATGTTTCCATGTAATAAGTGGTGAATAAAGCATCTTCGGTTGAATTTACGTAAGCATCTTTCAAAGAAGATAATGTGTTGCCATATTTAGCTTTAGCCTCAGGATTACTTTCGATCCACTCTTCTAGCTCTTTTTCAATTGCTTCTTTCTCTTTCACAATTCCTAAACGATCTAGCGCTTCGTTCATACCCATTGAATTTTTCCAATAGTTGGAACTTCCCGCATATTTCGATGCATATTTAATACGGACAGCATCGCTCTCATTCATAGCTTCGCGCCATATCTCTTGCTTAGCACCCCTTACTTCAATGCGAGGCTTGTTTTCAGAGTCAATCATACGTTGGATACCCCATGATGATAAATATCTTTTAGTAGATCCAGGAAAACCAATAGTCATTGCATAATCGTTCTCTTTGTATCCAGCAAGAGATACAGGAACAACATGTTTGGGTTTGTAAGGTACGTTTTCGTCACTAAATTCAGCAGGTCGATTGTCTTTGTTGGCATATACTCTAAATACTGAGAAGTCGCCTGTTTGGCGAGGCCACATCCAGTTGTCTGTATCGCCACCAAACTTACCAATTGAAGAGGGAGGAGCCACAACTAAGCGTACATCACGAAAAATATCATATACCACCATGTAATATCTGTTTCCTGCATAAAAAGGAACTACACGCGCTTGAGTAAACGGATCATTTTTGTACTCCTCTGTCAATACAGTTGACACAGAATCAATGGCTCGTTGGCGTTGTATCTCGCTCAATACAGAGGGAACATGCGACAAAATATGGTCAGTTACATCCTTGGTAGAACGTACAAAAGAGACAACCAATCCATCTGCAGGCAGCTCGCTGTTGCTATCTGCTGCAGCAAAACCATCTTTCAGAATGTCGCGCTCAACAGAGCTTAGTTTTTGAATAGCTCCATAACCACAGTGATGATTGGTAAATACCAAACCTTTTTCGGATACAGCTACACCTGTGCAACCTCCACCAAAAATAACGACTGCATCTTTGAGCGATGCATTTTCTTCGTCATAAACTTTATCAATAGGAAAAGTGAACCCAAGTTCTTGCATTCGTGCAATACTCTGTTGGTTCAATTCTTTTAATAGCCACATCCCTTCGTCAGCTTTAGCTGAGAAAGTTAAAAAGATGACAGCTATTGCTAATAGCATTTTTCTCATAATTGAAACTCTTTTTTAAATTATTGATTTATTATTATAGTAATTCAAATTATTCTTTTTTGAAGTATTTGCCTATCACGGGTATTTCACGCAAAGGCAACTCTTTTTTTATAGTTACTGCAGCATAAATAATAATTATGGCTGTATTTATAACAAGACGTACAACAACATTAGGAGCGTAGATAAAGTTTAAGAACATAATCGAACCCAGTATTGTTGCAAGCAACACAAAGTAACCGACTGTTTTAAGGTCGTAGGGTATTGGATAATATTTTTGTCCTAAAAAGTAAGACAGAACCATCATGCTGAGATTAGCAAAGAACGAAGCCCACGCACAGGCCATATATCCATAGTGAGGAACAAAAACAATAAGTATGCTCAGAGTAACTACCAATCCAAATAGCGACATGTAGGCACCCCATTTGGTTTTGTCTGTAAGCTTATACCACAACGAAAGATTGAAGTAAAGACCAAAAAACATCTCTCCAAACATTACAATAGGAACTACCTTAAGACCTTCGTGATAGTTGCTTGGAAGCAAGTTCTTTATGATATCGATGTATCCAACGGTGACTAAAAAAATGAGTAGCCCCAGGATCAAAAAATATTTTGAAGCATCAGCATACGATTTTAAATTAGAGTCTGCACTTTCCTCTCTGTCTCTTGCAAATATAAATGGTTCAAAAGCATAGCGAAAGGCCTGCGTAAACATAACCATAATAATGGCAATCTTGAAGCTTTGCCCATAAATGCCCAATTGTGTTTCAGCTTCAGCGGGATTGGGATAGAGCCATGTAAACACCATTTTATCGGCCGACTGATTCAACACACCTGCAATACCCAAAATAAGGAGCGGATAAGAATACCTCAACATTTTCTTGAGCAGTTCTCTATCAAATACAAATTTGATGCGCATGTGAGGAGTTAGCAATATAAACTGAATAGCAGAGGCTAAAAGATTAGATAAAATAATGTAGTCAACTCCATTAGCTATATTGTACCACGAGAATAGATTGGGGAAAAAGTTGGCCAACCATGGTGATATGATAAAGAAAAAAAGATTGAAAAATATAGTTAGTGCTACATTGAGCAATTTGAGAAAGGCAAATTTTATGGGGCGCTTTGAGAATCGAAGAAAGGCAAACGGAATAGCGCCCAGCACATCAAGCGAGACAATAAAAACAAACATCAGTGCATAGCGAGGCTTCATACTAGGCCCAACTAAAGAGGCTATTGGCTCTAAAAAAACAACTGCCAACAATATAAAAATAAAAGTTGACGTTGCAATACTTATGAGTGCTGTAGAGTAAACTGTGAAAGGGTTTTTCTCTCTGTTGGCAAATCGGAAGAAGCCTGTCTCCATTCCATAGGTCAACACTACTTGCAAAAGAGCAACCCATGCATATGAATAGGTAACAACTCCCATCTCGGCAATAGTTTCCAATCCAAATGCCCAATACAAACCAAGAAACCAACTGAGCAATTTACCAAATATGCTGCTAACACCATAAATTGCAGTTTCCTTGGCCAGAGTTTTCATTCCACTCGCCATATAAATTTATTGTTTTCGTCGAAAAACTTTTAATAATACCTGCAAAAGTAACACTTTATCTTTGATTTGAATGTAGCAACTTAGTTGTTGCATAAAAAAACCATCTGCTTGGCAACTTTGTAGCTATTGGTTGTGATGTAGAAAACTGTTATCTACAAATAGTTTACAAAGTTTTTTCTTGAATCTCTATTAGCTAAAGCAAATATAGTGAAATCATCAGAAAAGATAAGTATTTCCTTTCTAAGGGTTTTACTGCATGTCTTACAAGCCATCATTGAGTATAGTGAGATAATTTATATTTGTTCGCAATTTACGGAGACATACAATAAACAGTAAAGTTTATGAACACAGAAGCAATAGAAATTCACGCAAGTAACATTTCATCTTGTTTGGGCCTTTATCTCATCAATGCAATAATAGGATATCGAAGACAATATATTCGTGAACGTTGACGCTATAAAAAGATAAACACTCTGACTACTTCATATAGAACAGGATAATTACAGTAGGTTTTTGATCAAACTGTTGCCTTACATCTAACTTACCGCCTCTTCTTTATTTATCTTTAAGGATAAAGTTTCTAGAAACTTCAAAAAAACCGCTTACTTTGTAAGCTCAAATTAAAAAATAGGATTAATAGTTAATAAGCAATTTTTTTGCGCGCAGCAAAGCTCAGTTTTTTTATCAAAATTACTTAGTTGCGAATGGGCTTTATGTTGCCCCAAAATTTATAGAACTTATGGGACAAGAAGATGTTTTTAGAAAGTTAGTATCACATTGCAAGGAATACGGTTTTGTATTTCAGTCGAGCGAAATTTATGACGGACTAGCAGCTGTGTATGACTACGGACAAATGGGCGTGGAACTCAAAAACAATTTAAAAAAATATTGGTGGGACAGCATGGTCTTACTCAACGAGAATATTGTGGGCATAGACTCCGCTATATTTATGCATCCTACTATATGGAAAGCATCTGGACATACTGATGCTTTCAACGATCCGTTGATTGATAATAAAGATAGCAAAAGAAGATACCGAGCCGATGTGTTAATAGAAGACTTCTTAGCTAAGATAGACGAAAAAGCAAATAAAGAGGTAGAGAAAGCAGCCAAACGATTCGGAGATAAATTTGATGAAGCAATGTATCGTCAAACCAATCCTCGTGTGTTGGATTATTTAAAAGAACGCGACGAAGTGCACGAACGCTTTGCGAAAGCATTGAATGAGGAGGATTTGGGTGAGTTGCGTCAAATAATAGTGGATTGCGAAATTGCATGCCCAGTGAGTGGCACACGCGACTGGACAGATGTTCGCCAGTTCAACCTAATGTTCTCAACCGAAATGGGTGCTACAGCTGATGGTGCATTCAAGGTATATTTGCGTCCGGAAACTGCTCAAGGTATTTTTGTAAACTACCTGAATGTTCAGAAGACAGGTCGAATGAGAATACCCTTTGGTATTGCCCAAATTGGTAAAGCATTCCGTAACGAAATTGTAGCACGTCAGTTCATTTTTCGCATGCGCGAATTCGAGCAGATGGAATTGCAATTCTTTGTAAGACCAGGCGAAGAACTAGAGTGGTTTGAGGAGTGGAAAAAGATACGCATGAAATGGCACCAAACACTTGGTTTTGGAGTAGAGAACTATCGTTTTCACGACCACGAAAAATTGGCTCACTATGCCAATGCAGCTACAGATATTGAATATAAGATGCCTTTCGGATTTAAAGAAGTGGAAGGAATTCACTCGCGTACTGATTTTGACTTAGCACAACATGAGAAATTCTCTGGCAAGAAATTACAATATTTTGACCCCGAACTAAACAAAAGCTACATACCGTATGTAGTGGAAACTTCTATTGGAGTTGATCGCATGTTCTTATCTATAATGGCTGCATCATATTGCGAAGAGAAGCTTGAAAATGGTGAATCTCGCATAGTAATGAAATTACCTCCAGCTTTGGCTCCTATAAAAGCAGCTATTCTACCATTGATAAGAAAAGGTGGATTGCCTGAGAAAGCTCGCGAAATAATGGACAAGTTGAAATTTAACTTCGCCTGTCAGTATGACGAGAAAGATAGTATTGGAAAACGCTACCGTCGTCAAGATGCAATTGGTACTCCCTATTGCGTTACCATAGACCATCAAACACTTGAAGATAACACAGTAACCATTCGAGAACGCGACTCAATGGAGCAAAAACGTGTTTCTCTTGAAACACTGGAACAAGAGATTTCCGAAAAGACTAAAATAGAGTATCTCTTGAAGCAGCTTATCTAAGTTGTAGCAAATGGCTTATATAAGAACTCAGATAAAAAACATAACACAGCATACATAAATAATGAAAACTAAACTACTATTACTATTAACACTTGCCACACTGGTATTTGCCTCTTGCTCTAAAGACGACGAGACAGATATAAACTGGAAAGAAAACAACGAAGAAGCTTTTGCAAAAACACTTGCATCTGAAAAATACAAAACCATTGAGTCTCAATCTAAAAATGGATCAATTGCTTATACAGCTCTTAAAAGTGGAGATGGTATAACCCCCGACTACACAGACCAAGTGGAAGTGCTATACACTGGATGGTTCAAAAGTGTTGATTGGAACAGAGATGACACCTTTACTAATGACGACGGCAAAACAATCACCAACAAGATTATTTTTGACTCCACAAGTTTCCGAGACGATATTCCTAGCACTTTTCCAGTAGCTGGCGTAGTGGACGGGTTCAGCACTGCTCTGCAGCACATGAAGGTAGGAGATAAATGGCAAATATGGATTCCTTGGCAACTTGGATATGGACCTACAGGAGCGCAAGGAAACCGCATTCCTGCATATACTACTTTAGTTTTCGAAATAGAGTTGTTGAAGGTTATATAATCTAGCAATATCACAAATAAGGATCTCTCTCAATACTACACAAAAAAGGACGAACCTAACAGATTCGTCCTTCTTTTGTGCTCCAAGCATGACGAGTATATTTGACGTTGCAAGTCCGTTATGGGGGCTATCAGTTG
>CAYTJC010000108.1:0-6447 GCA_964437875.1 uncultured Dysgonomonadaceae bacterium | reverse complement strand
GTAGGCATACAATCCGACGTTCATCTGTTGAAAACGTAATCTACGGTCGTGGAAATGTTTTGAATCGCCAAAACTGCTCATCTGAATGGTTATTATTGAAAATAAAACAGATGAATGGAGAAAAAACAACGTAAAATTGAAAAATCAACTAATGACAAGAAAATCTTACGACGGGAAATGGGTTTTTATATTGTAAATGCCCAATAGATGTCCAACAAAAGATGAATTATCTGTTTTCAAACATTTTGTAGGGCGTGGATGCAAGTTTCAACTGTTTCAAAACATTTTGTAGGCCTACAAAATGTTTTGAAACAATAAAGTAGTAAATCAAACTTAAAAGCTGCTTTTCACAAATATGGATGACAAAAAAAGTGTTCAGAATATTACTACTCTGAACACTTTTTATATGAGATAGAGGATGTTTTAATTAATAACCTCTAATTGCTTTAATTCCGGGTAACTCTTTGCCTTCCATAAACTCAAGTAAAGCACCACCACCAGTAGATACATAAGATACCTGGTCGGCAAGATCAAACTTGTTGATAGCAGCTACAGAGTCGCCACCACCAATTAATGAAAATGCACCTTTGTTCGTTGCTTCTGCAATTGCCTCTGCAACTGCACGTGTGCCATCTTCGAAGTTTTCAAATTCGAAAACTCCAGTTGGGCCATTCCAAAGAATAGTCTTTGAGTTTTTAATAACTTCCACAAATTCTTCTATAGTATCTGCACCAATATCAAGGCCTAACCATCCGTCGGGTATTTCTTTAACGGGAGCAAAAGCAGTCTTTGCATCGTTGCTAAAGCTATCGGCAATTTTAGCATCTGTGCCTAATAGAAGTTTTACGCCCTTGGCTTCTGCTTGTTTTACCAATTCAACAGCCAAGTCTAGCTTGTCATCTTCCACAAGAGAGTTTCCAATTTTTCCACCAAATGCTTTCGCAAATGTGTAGCTCATGCCTCCAGCAATAATCAAGTTATCAACAGAGTCTAATAGGTTGGTGATAATATTTATTTTAGACGATACTTTAGAACCACCCATTATGGCTGTGAAAGGGCGTTGTGTCTCTTTCAATACTTTCTCAACAGAGTTTATTTCTTTTTGCATCAAGTAGCCAAATAGCTTGTGGTCTGCATCAAAGTGTTCTGCAATAAGAGCTGTAGATGCGTGTGCTCTGTGAGCTGTTCCAAAAGCATCGTTCACATATACATCTGCTAATGTAGCTAGGCTTTTGGTAAAATCTTTTTGAGATTCTTTTACTGCTTTCTTGGCTTCTTCTTTTTCAGCATCGGTAGCGTTTTCAGCTACATCGCGAGGTTTTCCTTCTTCTTCTGCGTGGAACCTTAGGTTCTCTAGCAATAATGCCTCCCCAGGTTGAAGGGCTGCAGCTTTTGCCTCGGCTTCGTCACCCACACAGTTACTAGCAAATTGCACTTCCACACCCAAAAGTTCTGAAATGTGTGGCAAAATGTGTTTCAAAGATAATTTATCAGATGCTTTTTTTGGTCGTCCTAGGTGAGTACCAATGATTAGGCTTCCACCATCCTTAAGGATTTTTTTTAGTGTAGGCATTGCAGCCTCAATACGTGTGTCGTCTGTGATGTTTAGTTGTTCATCCAACGGTACGTTAAAATCTACACGTACAAAAGCTTTTTTACCTGAAAAATTAAATTGTTCAATAGTTTGCATAATATATAAGTTTTATCTAATGTTCAAATCTACATCTTATTTGTTGAAAATAACCATTGTAGATTGCAAAGATAATATAATGTTGTTAGTTATTTTTGGATTAAACAAAATAATTAGTCTTGGTTGATTCTTACTTCGTACGATATGGGAATGCACGACTTGTACATGGCCAATACGCCACAATAGTTTTCGAAAGAAAGCTTCACGGCTCTTTCAATTTTCTTTTCTGGCAAGTCGTCGCCCTTAAAGTCATAGATAAGTTTCATCGATTGGTATTTCTTAGGATGCTCATCGGTTAGTTCTGCATCAATCTTGATATCAAAGTGTTTTAACTCTACACGCATTTTACGTAGTGTTTCCACCACATCCAATCCGGTGCAACCTGCAGCCGCTGCAAGCAAAAGCCTTTTTGGACGTGGCCCCTGATTTTCTCCTCCTTGATCTTCACCTAAGTCAATAACGATATTGTGTCCGTCGATGTCTGTGGAAAAGGTGTTATTTTCTTTCCATACAGTTTTAATAGAATGTGTAGTCATATTTCTTCTTTTTGTTTTTTATTTGTATAATAACTAAACAATTTGTTGCTAGTTTAGTTCGATAACAAGAATATGCACAAAAACCATTTGTTACAAAGGGTTTTGTTAGTTAAAATCTTTTGCGAATATAGTTTATTTTGATGATACAAAAGGTTACTTTTGTGTAAAATAAATGATATGATAGATGTAAATGCACATGTTTTGTTGATCTATACGGGGGGAACAATAGGTATGATTGAGAATCTGGAGACGGGTGCTTTAGAGCCTTTCAACTTTAGTCACCTCAGATCAAATGTGCCTGAAATGAAGCGTCTTAACTTTCATGTTGACACCTATATTTTTGATCCTCTCATTGATTCGTCAGAGATTTCTCCCATCAAATGGAGGGAAATGCTACAAGTGGTACAAACGAATTACAATGATTACGATGGGTTTGTAATACTGCACGGTACTGACACAATGTCATATACAGCATCGGCACTTAGCTTTATGTTCGAAAACCTGACAAAACCTATAATATTTACTGGGTCTCAACTTCCCATTGGTAAACTTAGAACAGATGGAAAAGAAAATTTGATAACAGCCCTTGAAATTGCTGCAGATAAAGACTTGAATGGAAATCCTATTGTGCCAGAAGTATGTATCTATTTCCAAAATCTTTTGTTTAGGGCCAATAGGACAACTAAGATAAATGCAGAAAACTTCAATGCTTTCACCAGTGCCAACTTCACAGCCTTGGCTGAGGCAGGTGTAACCATTCGTTACAATCAGAGTAAGATACTAAAACCAGACTATACAAAAGAGGTCTTGTTCTATGAATCGTTGGATGATAGTATTGCAGTGCTTAAAATATTTCCAGGTATTCCTCCCAAAGTTGTGTCGGCAATACTTCATGCTGAAAATATAAAAGCTGTTGTGCTAGAAACATATGGTTCGGGCAATGCCTTGAGCGACGAGTGGTTTCTTTCTGAATTGAAAGATGCAGTAGATCGCAACCTTGTTATTGTAAATGTAACGCAGTGCTTGTATGGGTTAGTTGCGATGCAGCGCTATGAAACAGGACAAAGCCTCCTGAAAGCAGGGGTCATAAGTGGATATGATATGACAACTGAGGCTGCAATAGCTAAATTGATGTATTTGTTTGGATTTAAGAAAACACCTTCTGAAGTGCGAGAGTTAATGCATATAACGTTGAGGGGAGAAATGAACACAGAAGATGATTGAGGGTTACGAAAACATAGAGGCGCTTGGCGCTAAGGCTGAAACTGACTTTAAAGCATATCGCAAAAAGAACTTAAAGCAGCTAAAGAAAATGGATTGCATAATTCATGATTTACACAATACATATACAGATAAAATTGATTGCTTGCAGTGTGCTAATTGCTGCAAAGTATTGGGCCCTCTTGTAACAGATACAGATATAAAACGCATTTCAAAAGCTCTAAGGCTTTCTCCATCAGAGGTGGTGGAATCTTATTTGCGAATTGATGAAGATGGCGACTATGTTTTTAAAGAGATGCCCTGTCCTTTTCTTATGGCCGACAACTATTGTATTATTTATGAGAACAGACCCAAAGCTTGTAGAGAATATCCGCACACCAACCGGAAGAAATTCTATCAAGTCTTTAATTTATCGATAAAAAATGCTTATACTTGTCCTATAGCTTACGAAGTTTTAAGCGGAATTTTAAGAATTAAGAATAAATGAATAATTTAGATTACGGAGTAATAGGAAATTGCAGAAGTGCTGCATTGGTGTCAAAAGGAGGAAGTATTGATTGGTTTTGTTTTCCCGATTTCGATTCGCCTTCTATTTTTTCTCGCTTGCTTGACAAGGAAAAGGGAGGCCATTTTGCTTTTACAGTTTCTGACAAATATACTGTATCGCAAAGATATGTAGATCAAACTAATATACTCATCACTACTTATGAAGCAGATGAGGGTGCTTTCTTGGTGTTCGATTATATGCCTCACTTTACCACAACCGAAAATAAATCTTACTTACCACCCGAAATTCACCGTTATATGCGTGTGATACGCGGAAAACCACGTTTGAGAATTGAGTATGAACCTCGCATGAACTATGCTCGTGAAGAGGTGGATCATATAAAGTTTGAGGAGTACATAAAAACAATATCTAAAAAGAACGCAGACGATAAAATATACCTCTACACGAGTGTAGATTTTGATACAGTATTAAGTGGTATTGAGTTTGAACTGACAGATCATCAGTTTTTTCTTCTTTCGTACAACCAGAAACTGCTAACTGTAGATTTAGAAATGATACATCTATACTACGAGCGTACAAAAGTTTATTGGATGAACTGGAGCAGTCGTTCTCGACAGTTTAAAGAGCACAACGATATAATTATGCGTAGCATACTTGTGCTGAAGCTAATGTCGTATCAGTACTCTGGGGCGGTTCTTGCAGCACTCACTACAAGCTTGCCTGAGTCTATTGGCGAAGTAAGAAATTGGGATTATCGATTTTGCTGGGTGCGAGATGCTTCCATGACTATTGACACCCTTATATATATGAAGCATGGCAACACGGCAAAGAGATTTATCAATTTTGTTACACAAATTCTTAAATCGCGCGATGATAATTTCCAGATCATGTATGGCATTCGGGGCGAAAAGGAGTTGACAGAAGAAATCCTTCCTCATTTAGCTGGTTATGAAAACTCTGCTCCTGTGAGAATAGGTAATGCTGCTTACGATCAAGCACAAAACGACTCTATTGGTTATTTACTCGATGTAATTTATCAATACTACCTCTATTTCCCTGGTACATTAGATGAAGTAGAGGAAATCTGGGAGATTGTGAAAAGTCTTGTCCACAGAGTCTTGCGTGATTGGAAAAAGCCCGATCAGAGTATATGGGAGTTCAGGACCATTTCGCGTCATTTTGTTTTCTCTAAAGTGATGAGTTGGGTGGCTATTGATAGGGCTTCAAAAATTGCATCGCTCATTCAGAAAGACAAATATGCGAATGCATGGGATGGAGCAGCAGCAGAAATTAAAGAAGATATTATTACTAATGGTTGGAAGGAAGAGATACAGTCTTTTTCACAGGCTTATGACAACTTAGACCTTGACTCTTCTGTCTTGCTAATGCAAACATATGGCTTTATAGAGGCTACAGATGAACGCTACATAAAGACGGTGAAGACAATTAAAGAGAATCTCCTTCACAAGGGATTGATGTATCGTTATAAATCGGCAGATGATTTTGGGGAGCCTACTTCGGCTTTTACCATTTGCACATTTTGGCTCATCGAGGCTCTGTATGTTATAGGTGAAGTAGATGAGGCTAAAGAGATATTCAACAATTTAATTAAGAATGTAAATCATGTGGGGCTAATGAGCGAGGACCTAGATTTTGAAACTAAACGAAGATTAGGTAATTTCCCACAAGCATACTCACACCTAGCATTGATTAACACAGCTTCGCTGTTTGTTGAGGAGAAAACGTTGTCGCAGTTTATACGTGCATAGTATGATATATGGCTAAAAAGCTATTAAAATAAAATTATGGAAAGGGATTGTCTTTAATAAGGCAGTCTCTTTTTTTGTTTTGGATAGTCGTCATTTAATTAATGTGCTAATGTATTATGTACTTGGTAAGATATTTTTGACAAGGGCCTCTCTTATAGAATTTTCTTTGTTATTGATTGCACCATCCAATTAGCCAGTATTTTTAGTAAGGTTTGTAAATAAAAAAACGTTTCTGCAGGCGAACCTGCAAAAACGTTTTTTATTTAAAATCACTTATAACCTCATATGGTTATTTATGACATCTTATTTTAATACTGTGATTAGTCAGCGATGAAAATTGCAACGCGGTTCCAATCGTTTTCAGCATATGGTTGTTCTGTATCACCTTTCCACTCTAAGCTAATTCTGCTGCTGTCAATTTGGTATTGGCTAGTTAAAGCATCAGCTACAGCTTTCGCACGTCTTTCAGAGAGCTTCATGTTATAGTCTGGAGTTCCTGTTTGACGGTCTGCATAAGCTACAATTTGAACAGTAGCATTAGGATTAGACTTCAAGTATTCAGCTGTGTTGTAAACGCTGATTTGTTGTTGTCTGTCAATTGTTGCAGAGTTCAAGCGGAAGAATACCACGTTTGGTACATATACGCTTTCAGCTGCTACTTGAGGAGCTACTTCTGGACATTCTGGACAGAATTCTGGTCTCTTGCTTAAGTTTTCGTTTTCT
>CAYTJC010000107.1:0-6488 GCA_964437875.1 uncultured Dysgonomonadaceae bacterium | reverse complement strand
ATCGTTGATCCGATGTAAATCTCTTGAATCTCTTGGGTTGTATCTCATTAATTGATAATTATCTCTTCAAAGCCAACTATTCTTTGTAACATGACTTTTTTAGAGAACGGTAAAATTTATATTTTGCAAGTTAATTAATTGAATCACCGAGATTTTCTCGGTAACTTAGCTTTGTACCTTTAAAGGTACAAAAATAACAGGTTTTTTTAATATTTGAGCATTTGCTCTATCTCTTTTTTCAAATCTTCGGCAAAAGCCTCTAATTTCATACTTCCTTGGTCACCTTCACCCTGTTTTCTAACAGAAACCTCATTGTTCTCTTCCTCTCTTTCACCCACAATCAGTAAATAAGGAATTCGTTTCAACTCATTATCACGAATCTTACGACCCATTTTCTCGTTTCTATCATCCACTTCGCCACGAATGTCTTGTAGCTTCAGAGCTTTCATCACTGAGTAAGCATACTCATTGTATTTCTCGCTCACAGGCAATATCACCACTTGGTCGGGTGCTAGCCACAACGGGAATTTACCTGCAGTGTGCTCAATCAACACAGCAATGAAACGCTCCATCGAGCCAAAAGGTGCTCGGTGTATCATCACAGGTCTATGCTTCTGATTGTCAGCTCCAGTATATTCCAATTCAAAACGCTCTGGCAAGTTGTAATCTACTTGTATAGTTCCCAATTGCCACCGACGTCCCAATGCATCCTTCACCATAAAGTCAAGCTTAGGACCATAAAAAGCCGCCTCCCCATACTCAATATGAGTCTTCAGCCCTTTCTCCTCACACGCCTCAATTATAGCGGCCTCAGCCTTATCCCAATTCTCGTCACTACCAATATACTTGGTTTTATCTTCTGGATCGCGCAATGAGATCTGAGCTTCAAAATTCTCAAAGTCCAAAGCCTTAAAGATAATGAATATAATATCAACCACCTTCAGAAACTCCTCTTTCACCTGGTCGGGCGTGCAAAATATATGTGCATCATCCTGGGTGAAGCCTCTCACTCGTGTTAAACCATGAAGTTCCCCACTTTGTTCATATCTATATACAGTTCCAAACTCAGCCAATCGATAAGGCAAGTCTTTATACGAACGTGGAATCACCTTATATATCTCGCAATGGTGCGGACAGTTCATTGGTCTCAACAAAAACTCTTCGCCTTCATCTGGTGTGTGAATAGGCTGAAAAGAGTCTTTACCATATTTTGCATAATGTCCCGATGTCACATATAGCTCTTTGCTACCAATGTGCGGCGTCATCACTTGCTCATAATCAAACTGAAGTTGAACTTTCTTCAAAAACTCTTCCAGTCGCAAGCGCAACTGAGTTCCTTTGGGGAGCCATAATGGCAAACCAGCTCCCACTTTCTGTGAGAAAGCAAATAGTTGCAACTCTTTCCCTATTTTTCTATGATCGCGCTTCTTAGCCTCCTCCAGAAATATCAGATAATCATCTAGCTGTTTCTTTTTCGGAAAAGTAATCCCATACAAGCGCGTCAATTGTTTGCGTTTCTCATCACCACGCCAGTATGCACCAGCTGCAGTCAACACCTTCACTGCTTTTATATAAGAAGTATTTGGTACGTGAGGTCCACGACACAAATCTGTGAAATCGCCTTGTGTATAAGTCGTAATTGTACCGTCTTCCAACTCCTCTATCAACTCCACCTTGTAGGTCTCATTTTTATCGCCAAAGAACTTCAGCGCATCTTCTTTTGATATATCTTCACGCTTTATCTCTTCCTTGCGTGCAATTATCTCTAGCATCTTTTTCTCGATAGTCGGAAAATCAGACTCTCGAATAGCTACCCCTTCACCAGGATCAACATCATAATAAAAACCATTTTCAATGGCAGGACCAATTCCAAATTGAATGCCTGGATACAGCTCTTGCAAAGCCTCAGCCATCAAGTGAGCCGACGAGTGCCAATAGGCATGCTTCGCCTCATCATCGTCCCATTTCAATAAATTTATTGCAGCATCATCGTTTATCGGACGAGCCAAATCCCATGTCTCACCATCAACAGTTGCAACAAGAACCTCTTTGGCCAACCTACTGCTAATGCCCTGCGCTATTTGCAAAGCGGTAACACCCTTCTCAAATTCTTTTATCGAGCCGTCGGGAAATGTAATTTTTATCATAAAACTTATAACTAATATACTAAGATTAATTTTAAAATGCAAATGTAGTGATTTTGTGGCTTATAGTGCAATTTTATCAGGTAAATTATTTAAATAGGAGCTTGAAAGAAGAGTGATGAGTAATGAGTAATGAGTGAACAGTTTTTAAAGGCCTTACTGGCCAAATGCTTTTAACCGCAAAGGGTGCAGAGAAATAATTACTAATTACGGTGTGGGATATGGGGTCAGGATTTAACAGTGGATTCAAAAATTGGCGTGAAAAGATAGGGCTTCTGTATGTTATACCATAGACTCCCTTGTATGGGCATCTCTACATCACACCCTGCAATAGGTATTGCAAAACTTTCACCTCTGCGTCCTTTGCGATTACCCATTTCCATTCCTTTGGACTCTTTGCAGTTACCTATTTACTAACCCGTAACAACCAATACCTCACCGTCAAACTCTTAATTCTTAACTTTTACCTTTTAACTCATTATTCATAATTCATAATTATTTCCCTATCTTTGCTCTCCTTATGCAACATAACTTATTTTCATCCAATCAATATACATTCTTCTGCCTCAGTAGTGGCAGCTGTGGCAATTGCTATTTCGTTGGCAATGGCGACTATGGCATCCTCATTGATGTAGGAATTGGTGTTCGAACCATTCGTAAACGCTTGCAAGAGCACGGCTACGACCTTGAGCACATCCGCGCCATCCTCATCACCCATGACCACATGGACCACATCAAGTCGGTAAGCACATTTGCCCACCGCCATCACATACCCATCCATGCAACTGCAGAGGTGCACCACGCTATCAGCACTCACAGACTGATGAAGCACCCAATTGGTGCATCAAAACGTGTTATCGAAAAAGAAGTTCCGTTTCAAATAGAAGATTTCCGTTTCACAGCGTTTGACGTGCCTCACGATAGCCAAGACAACTCGGGCTACTACATTGAGTTTGGCACGCACAAAATGACTCTCGCAACTGATATTGGTGAACTCACCGACGAGATGACCCCCTATCTCACCAAAGCCCACCACCTTATTATCGAGAGCAATTACGACGAAGAGATGCTTCGCACGGGCAGTTACCCCTATCACCTCAAACAACGCATCACTTCCGGACGCGGACACATAAGCAACCGACAAGCTGCTGAGTTTTTGGCAGCCAACTTCAAAAGTCACCTCCGCAACATATGGCTGTGTCACCTCAGTAGCGATAATAACACTCCCGAATTGGCCTACCAAACAATCGAAAACCATTTGATAGCGAAAGGAGTCGAGATTGGCAAGCAATTACAAATACATGTGTTGGAGAGAAATAAATTGTCACCAATGATAAAGTTTTAGGGTAAATTTTGGGCGTTAGCTATTGGGTGTTGGGCCTTAGGTGTTAGCAAAATGCGAAACCGCAAAGAACGCTGAGAAGTTTTAACCGCTAAGAACCCAAAGGTATGTGAAACCCCAAAAGGGGGTTGGAGGGGGTGATGGGTGAACAGTAAGCAGTGAACAGTGACAATAGTTTTTTAATTAGCTGTTAGGTGTTGGGTATTAGACGTTAGCTTCTTATTAATAGGCCTTACCGGCCATGAGAACAGCACGCAGATGACGCTGATTGAGCTGATAAACGCAGATTTTTAAATAATTGACAATGGACAGTTGACAATGATTTATTATAGGCCTAACGGCCAGGGTGGTTAAATATTGTGTGCTCCGCTCGCGCGGGTTTGTAACCCGCCTGCCGCGTAAAATCTACTATTTCATTGGGGTGTGTTGCGCAGCAAAAATAATGTCACCCCTTCCGGGGTTTCTAGTTGATAACTATCTGTTTACTATAATAATATCACCCCTTTTGGGGTTTCCCACAGCTCCGCGTTCTTTGCGTTTCTCCTTCCTCCGCGTCCTTTGCGGTTCCGTATTTTGCCAACGCCTAACGCCCAACCGCTATTTGTATTTCCTCCGCGTCCTCTGCGGTTCACATCCCTTTGCGTCCTTTGCGGTTTCGCATTTTGCTAACAGCTAACGCCTAACTGCTAATAACTGCGCACTGTTCACTGTTCACTGTTCACTGTCCACTCCTCACTCATCACTATCTACCCTACATACCACTCATACATTCGCCTCACACCATCTTCAATCTCCACTTGGTGCTTCCATCCAAGAGCATTCAGCTTTGAGACATCCGTTAGTTTTCGCATTGTACCGTCAGGTTTAGAGGCATCGAAAGTAATAGAGCCTTTATAATCTATCGTATCTTTTATCAACAACGCTAAATTCTTTATGCTAATTTCCTTGCCCGTACCAATATTGATATGACAATTACGCACCTCTGTGTCAATGCCTTTCAGATCATCAAAATCCACCTGCTCCATCACAAACACGCAAGCATCTGCCATCTCCTCACTCCAAAGGAACTCACGCATTGGCTTTCCCGTACCCCAAAGATGTACATTGTCAGCACTTACACCATACTTTTTCAGTAGGGCCACAATCTCTTCATGGGAATTGTCACCCGTCACCTCTTCCACAGGCCGTTTGTTTAAATCTTTTTTAATGGCTTCCCAATTGTTATCCATCAAACATTTAGACAAATGAATTTTCCGAATCATGGCGGGCAACACATGACTCCGCTCTAAATGAAAATTATCATTCGGGCCATACAAGTTGGTTGGCATCACTGCAATAAAATTGGTGTTATATTGCAAATTGAAACTCTCGCACATCTTCAGTCCCGCAATTTTAGCAATAGCATACGGCTCATTAGTGTATTCCAAGGGTGAGGTCAATAGTGAATCCTCCTTCATGGGCTGTGGAGCATTTTTCGGATAAACACACGTACTGCCCAAAAAGAGCAATTTCTTAACCTTATGTTCGTAACTTTGCCCAATCACATTGTTTTGTATTTGCAAATTACGATAAATAAAATCGGCCCGATAGACATTGTTGGCAACAATACCACCTACATGTGCTGCTGCCAGAAATACATACTCTGGCTGTTCGTCGGCAAAGAACTTTGCTACCGCAACACCATCCATCAAGTCCATCTCTTTAGAGGTTTTACCAATCAAATTGGTATAACCTTTTTGTTGCAAATTGCTCCAAATAGCAGAGCCTACCAATCCGCGGTGACCTGCAATATATATTTTTGAATCTTTTTTCATTGTTAATAAAAGGTGAGGGTGAAGGGTAAAGAGTAATCTTCTTACTCCTTACTTCTCACCCATTTGTTATTCTTTGTTTTACTTTTCGTAACGCGTAACGCGTAATTCGTAATGCGTGTTAAGACACACATTGTTTATTTAGAGTTATTTATTATTTTAATTTTTACGTACTTAATCAGTCCAACTAGCATTTTCCTTATATCATTCAAGTCATTAAAAATTGGTTCACATCTATCTAAAGATATATATTTAAGGTTGCTTGCAATAATAAACTGAGTTTCCAATTCCGCTAAACTACCTAAACTAATAAATAGAAACTGTGCAAATTCTTTATTGCCTTGTCTTGCACTTCCCTCTGCAATATTAGAAGGTATAGAAACTGCAGATCGTCTGATTTGACTCGTAAGACTGTAAAGTTCATCTTTTGGAAAATCCTTAGTCACTTCATAAACTAATGTAACTAAGGACATACTCCTATTCCAAACATCCAAATCTTTGTGCGTTTTTATTTTACTCATTGTATTTATAAAATTAATAACAAATAACAGATCACGCGTCACGAATTTCGCATCACGCCTTCAACTCCTTACTTCTCACTCTTAACCAGCTCCATATCATGCTCCACCATTATCCTAATCAGTTCAGCAAAAGATGTTTTGGTAGGATTCCACCCCAACACAGTTTTAGCTTTGGTTGGGTCACCCAACAATTGCTCCACTTCGGCCGGACGGAAGTATTTTGGATTCACCTCCACCAATATATTGTTGGTCTTGATGCAAACACCCTTTTCATCAACACCCTCTCCTTCCCAGCGCAAGTTCACACCCGCTTCAGCAAAAGCCAACGTACAGAATTCGCGCACACTGTGCATTTCACCCGTAGCAATTACAAAATCCTCGGGCGCGTCGTGCTGCAACATCATCCACATACACTCCACATAATCTTTGGCATACCCCCAGTCACGCATTGAGTCCAAATTACCCATATACAATTTATCTTGCAATCCTTGTGCAATACGGGCTGCTGCTAGAGTTATCTTGCGCGTCACAAAAGTCTCACCTCGGCGCTCACTCTCATGATTAAATAAAATACCATTCACTGCATACATTCCATACGACTCTCTGTAATTCTTAGTAATCCAAAATCCATACAATTTGGCTACGCCATACGGACTACGTGGATAGAAAG
>CAYTJC010000106.1:0-6506 GCA_964437875.1 uncultured Dysgonomonadaceae bacterium | reverse complement strand
CCTGTTGTTAGTTCCCGCATATTCCGAAGTTCTTCCACGGAATGTTGATTTAAGCACCAAGTTTTCTCGTAATATAACATTAAATACCCCTATGATTTCGGCGGCTATGGATACCGTAACCGAAACCAATATGGCTATTGCTATTGCGCGCGAGGGCGGCATTGGTGTTATTCATAAAAACATGTCAATAGAGAAACAAGCCAAACAAGTAAGTGCCGTAAAACGTGCCGAAAATGGAATGATACTCAATCCCATTAGCATTACCCGTGGAAAAACAGTAGCTGATGCACTGGGTATCATGGCCGAATATTCTATTGGAGGAATACCTGTTGTTGATGGTGAGAACCATCTTGTGGGAATTGTTACCAACCGCGATTTGCGATTCGAAAGAAATATGGCTAAGCTCATAGACGATGTGATGACCAAAGAAGGACTTGTTACCACAGACCAATCTACAGATTTAGAATCTGCTGCAGATATATTGCAAGAGCATAAAATTGAGAAGCTACCAGTAGTGGACAACGATAACAAACTGATTGGTTTGATAACCTACAAAGATATAACTAACGCCATAGACAAGCCTCTTGCCTGCAAAGATGAGCAAGGCCGACTGCGCGTTGCAGCTGCTATTGGTGTAACTGCAGACTCTATTGAGCGTGCCACTGCACTAATTGAAGCAGGAGTAGATGCTATTATTATTGACACTGCTCATGGACACTCTAAAGGAGTGGCCGATATGCTGCGACAAGTGAAAAAGCTTTACCCAGACACCGATATTGTAGTTGGAAACATTGCTACTGGCGAAGCTGCCAAAATGTTGGTAGAAGCAGGTGCTGATGGTGTGAAAGTTGGTATTGGTCCGGGTTCTATTTGCACTACACGTATTATTGCAGGTGTGGGAGTACCACAAATATCAGCTATATACGATGTAGCTACTGCATTAAAAGGAACTGGAGTTCCAATTATTGCCGATGGAGGTTTGCGTTACTCGGGAGATATAGTAAAGGCTTTGGCGGCAGGAGCATCATCTGTGATGATGGGGTCGTTGCTTGCCGGAACTGAAGAGTCTCCTGGTGAAACTATTATTTTCAATGGCCGTAAATTCAAAACCTACCGGGGAATGGGATCACTCTCTGCTATGCAAAAGGGCTCGAAAGACAGATACTTTCAAGATGCTGAAGACGATATCAAGAAGCTGGTTCCAGAAGGTATTGAAGCACGTGTACCTTTCAAAGGCACATTGCAAGAAGTAGTTTATCAAATGGTGGGTGGCTTGCGTGCAGGAATGGGCTATTGTGGTGCTGCCACAGTTGAAGACCTACACAAAGCGAAATTCACTCATATTACTGCTGCTGGATATGCGGAAAGTCATCCTCATGGAGTGATGATTACACGCGAAGCTCCTAATTACAGTCGTGGAAACGAGTAAAGAAAATAGAACATTTAAACAATGTTGCTGATTTATGATTTTTGTGTAGTCTAAAAAACTTCACGGAGATAAAAGACAAGAAACAATTGATACAACATCTTTGCAGGTAAACCTGTGAAGATGTTGTATTTTTGTATATACAAGTCCCACAATTATAATGCGAGAAAAACATGTGTTGAATTTGGCTTTTACTGCTGATATGAGCTCTTGACTTTTGTTTGCTCTTGACAAATACGACTTCCTCTACGCAAGACACAAAATGCAATTTGCAACAAGTGTATTAGTGATAATTGAGACAGACATGATGTTAACAACTTCTAACAAAGCAATTGTTTAATAGCCTCAATCTGTGGGAATAACTACAGTTTACAATCAGATGCAACCTGAAAACTACTTGAAAAAATTGCACTTTCGTTTCTAACGATGAATTTAATCATTCACTCACACTGTTTTCACGCTTCGATTAATATCAATTTGTAAATATCAAGATGTTATCTCTTTCAATTCAAAAGAAAATGCGTCCTATAACAGGTGGAAATCAAATCCAACGCGGTAGATTGGACGATCATGTCATGAAAACTGCAAAAACTGCGGGGGAAATGTTTTAAACAAATAAAACAATGATTTTTTTGACAAAAGCTATCACAATAATGCCATGAAAAGACAAATTGCAGCGGAAAGTTGAAAATCCATCTCTTGAAAAGAGAATTATCTGGCGAGAATTGATTTTTCATGACATAAATGCCCAAGAAACGGACAACAAAAGGAGAAATATGCAATTTCAAACATTTTGTAGGCAGTGGATACGAGTTTCAACAAGTTGAAACATTTCCCCCACGGTAGAAATGTTTTAAATTTTAACATAACCGCTAATTGTCAAAAATACAACATGAGACAATCAATTAATTATGTTTGTCGCACATTAATTACAAATACTTAAAGAATGACTGCAATACTTTTTATTGCTTGTTTTTCATTGAAATAATAAAATAAAAAACTATCTTGCATACAAACTTAGTCCCTGTACATTTATACCTAAATAGAAATGAAGAAAAACAAACTGAGACTTTTACTCCTCCTTAATTTAATAGTACTAAGCACTATGGCCCAAGAAGCAAAAACATCGAAGAGCAAACTGGAGAAACTGATAGAAACAGTAGAGAGAAAATATGCACCAGACAAACGCGTGGAAATATTTTTTATAGAAACAATAGAATCTGAGAAAGATATACTGCTAAAAGGGGAAACGACTAACGGGTTTGCCTACAAAGAACTTCTTGCCGAAGCAAAGAAAATATACCCACTTGTCAAAGAGAGTATCAGACTGCTGCCTGATGAGACAATTGGTGAAAAAAGATGGGGAGTTATTTATAATTCTGTTGCCGACTTGCGTAGCAAACCAGCCTACAGTTCAGAAATGGTGAGTCAGGTGCTAATGGGCATGCCTGTCAATATTTTAGATAAGTCAGAAAGCTGGCTGCGCATTCAAACCCCAGAAGGATATATTGGGTGGATGTCGGGTTCTGTGCAAAGGCTATCACAACAAGAGCTTAAAGAGTATCTGGCGCAGCCCAAAATTATTGTTACTAACCTATATGCACAGTCATACAGCAAACCAAATATTCATTCACAACCTGTATCAGACATTGTGGTGGGCGATATGCTACGCATAAAAGATGAAAAGAAAGACTTCTACCATGTAATCTATCCCGATGGAAGAGAGGCATTCGTTGATAAACATAACGCTCAAAATATTGAGAGTTGGCACAAAGGTATAGTGGTGAACGGCAAAAGCATAGTGGAAACTGCCAAACAGTTGATGGGAGTACCCTATGTGTGGGGTGGCACTTCATCTAAAGGCCTTGACTGTAGCGGTTTTACCAAAATGGTGTATTGGCTTCACGGAATCATTATTGCACGAGATGCTTCTCAACAAGTGAAAAACGGGGTTGAGATAGATAGCATCGGAAAATTTGATGAAGCACAAATGGGAGATTTAGTGTTCTTTGGAACAAAAGCAACAGGCGACAATCCAAAAGAGCGTGTAGTGCACGTGGGTATATATATTGGCAATCAGGAGTTTATCCATGCCTCCGATTATATTCACATCAGTAGTTTCAACCCAGACAGTGAGCTGTATGACGAATACAACACTAACCGCTATTTACGGACTATGCGCTATATCGGATCGGAAGGTTCACCGGGAATTACATCTATTACACACCATCCATTTTATATTAACCCTTAATATGTATATGCTATGAGTTCAAACCGTAGAAACTTCATCAAAACATCAGCTTTGATAGCTGCATCAATGGCAATTCCATCAACAAACATTATGGGTAAAAACAATCTGAACAATACAATGAGAGCCAAAACATCAAACCGAATGAAATTGAGTTGGATCCCCTATGATTTACAACTGAAGCATACATTTACCATTTCTGGGTTTTCTAGAAATACTACTCCAGTTGTACTCACCCGAATTGAATATGATGGACTGGTTGGATATGGTGAGGCCTCTCTCCCACCCTATTTGGGAGAAACACAAGCATCGGTGATAGAGTTTCTAAAAAAAGTAGATTTATCGCCATTCTCAAATCCTACGCATCTTGACGAAATATTGCATTATGTAGATCACATTGCCGAAAACAACACAGCTGCAAAAGCTGCAATAGATATTGCATTGCACGATTTATTGGGCAAGATAATTGGAGCCCCTTGGCATGCAATATGGGGATTAGACAAACAAAAAGTTCCAGACACAACTTTCACCATTGGCATAGACACCGACGAGATGGTGCGCAAGAAAACACGCGAAGCAAAAGACGATTTCAACATCTTGAAAATTAAAGTGGGTGGAGAGCATGACAAACGTATGATTGAAGCTATCCGCTCAGTTACAGACTTACCCATGGCTGTGGATGTAAATCAAGGATGGAAAGACAAACACGAAGCTCTTGATATGATACATTGGTTGAAAGAGAAAGGAATTGTAATGGTAGAGCAACCGATGCCAAAGCATGATTACGAAAGCACTGCATGGTTAACAGAACGTAGCCCATTGCCTATCTTTGCCGATGAATCGTTGCAACGGTTACGGGATATTGAAAGAATGAAAGGTGTTTTCTCTGGTATCAACATAAAGCTAATGAAATGCACAGGGATGCGCGAAGCTTGGAAGATGCGTAATTTAGCTGAAGCATTGGGTATGAAGGTAATGATAGGATGCATGACAGAAACATCATGTGCTATATCAGCAGCCTCACAACTATCAGCTGGATTAGATTTTGCAGATTTAGATGGGGCCTTGCTCATAGCCAATGATTGCTTTGATGGAGCAAAACTTGAGAATGGAAAAATGATTGCAGCATCCTCTCCTGGAATTGGGATAAAAGTAAAAAAAGACTTGAACTTTTAAAAGACAGGTATTTAATTTCGTGAAAGCTTTTTCTAAAAACGTGATCATCATTTTTCACTACATGTAGCGATAAGCTGAAGCTGAGATGGATGCAATCTAATACAACTAATAATTTAACACCCAATATTTTATCCAAATGAGAAGAAACATCTACTTTTTTGCAATCTTCTTCCTTATTAGCACCGTATTGGTATATGGCAGAGAAGTTATTAATTTTAATGAAGGATGGCATTTTAAAAAAGGACCATTCCCAGATCTAGCCAGTACTTTCAACCAAAACTTAGCCGAAGGAGGATGGCAAAAAGTAAGTATTCCTCACACTTGGAATGCAAAAGACATGCAACAAGATATGGCAAACAATACTGCCTATAGAAATCCTCAAGAGCGTTTTTATACGGGAGAGGCTCTCTATAAAAAAACATATATCCCCAATACTTCGCTCACAGACAAACGAGTATTTCTAAAGTTTGAAGGAGTTGGCTCGGTAGCCGAGGTATATGTTAGCAACCAATTTGCAGGAAGGCACAAAGGAGGCTATTCAGCATTTACGGTAGAAATAACGAGGCTGTTGAAACTTGGAGAAGAAAATGAGATTATTCTAAAAGCTGATAATAGTGCACGTCAAGATGTAATTCCTGTAAACCATGTCCTATTTGGTGTGTATGGTGGCATATACCGTGATATACATCTCATTGTGACAGACAAAGTGAACATTGCAGTAAATGATTATGCTTCGCCAGGTGTGTATATTACTCAAAACAATATTGATAAAAAATCGGCTCAAGCATCGATTAAAGTTAAAGTAGAGAACAAAAAATTAACAGCGAAAGATGCAAATGTAGTATATGCCCTATATGACATGGACAACAAACTGATAACCAAAAAAGAAAAGGTAGTATCTATTTTACCACAAGGACGACAGGAATTTACCGAGACATTAACTGTAAAAAACCCTATACTTTGGCAAGGAGTTGATAATCCTTACCTCTATAAGGTAGTTACTCAACTGATGTTGGATGGAAAGCAAGTTGACGAAGTTATTCAGCCTTTAGGATTTCGTAACATACAGATAATTGCCAATGAGGGAGTGTTCTTGAATGGTAAGAAATATCCTATGTACGGAGTTTGCCGTCATCAAGATTGGTGGGAGAAAGGAAGTGCACTCACAATTGAGGAACATGACGCAGACATAGCGTTAATAAAAGAAATAGGCGCAACAACTATCCGTTTGGCACATTATCAGCAAGCTGAGTATTTTTACGCTAAATGCGACAGCATAGGATTACTTGTTTGGGCAGAAATTCCTTTTGTGAATCAGGTTACTACTTATGAAAATGAAAATGCTATACAGCAACTAACAGAGTTGATACGCCAAAACTACAATCATCCCAGTATTTATGTTTGGGGTTTGCATAATGAAGTGTATAGTCCTTTCGAACAAACAAATCAATTGACAAGCACGCTGCATGATTTAGCTAAAAGTGAGGACCCTCGGCGCTACACAGTGGCAGTAAGTGGATACAATACAATAGATGCTACTGCCAACAACAATGCAGATATACAAGGCATAAATCATTACTTTGGCTGGTATGGAGGTAAAATAAGTGATATAAAAGAGTGGGTGAAAAAAGCAGAAAAAGAGTTCCCAGACCATCG
>CAYTJC010000105.1:3032-6521 GCA_964437875.1 uncultured Dysgonomonadaceae bacterium | reverse complement strand
AAAGCCTTTATAGCCTTTTCGTCCATTTTCCTTAAATCTTCAACATCTAAATTTTCCATAGCTCTATTTTATTTGCCTTTTCAATTATCCCCCTACATGTTATTCTTTGATGTATCATGCGTTTTCTATGCCTTTTAATCCTCTCGATTGGCCAATCATTGAAAAAACTACCGTATCTCTCTTTTTCTATTAAGATGCAAGGTATTCCAGAATCTATCAATAAAAAGTTTTCTTTCTTTGTATATTTTTCCGCACAATCATCACATATTTTATCTGAATAAACTTCAGTGCAATGTTCTCCAGTCACAATTTTCTTGAATTCATTAATTTTGATTGGGACAATTAATTGCCCATTTTTATAAATGCCTGGATACTCAAAATTGTAATCTTCATCACCCTCTACAATTACTTCATATTCACTTTCTCCACCATAAATGTCATATGAGTCTTCGCAAATTGGACAGATAGCTCTGTAATCTTCATTGTAACAATCTTCGCATCTCAACTCGTCATCATTTACAATTAGTTCAGGAAAATCCCACATTTCAAAAATAGACTCCCCGCAAGTTGAACATTTGCAATCATGCTTGATAATGAAGTCTATCTCATCATCTGAAATGGTTAATCCTGCTTCACTGCTACTGTATCCTGTTTTGTAATGGTTTTTTATTTTTCGTCTCATTGTATTATATTTTCAATGTTTTTATACTCTTCTGTTTTAAAAAATGCTATTCTTTGACAATCATACAATCCTCCATCCATCAGTGCGATTTGATAGATGTTTTTATATGAGGCTCTCCATATACCCACTCTCCATTATCAAC
This sequence comes from uncultured Dysgonomonadaceae bacterium, assembly GCA_964437875.1. Lineage (GTDB taxonomy): Bacteria > Bacteroidota > Bacteroidia > Bacteroidales > Dysgonomonadaceae > UBA2632. The sequence continues at coordinate 5,697 of CAYTJC010000105.1, read as the reverse complement.
TCTTTTTCCTCTAAATTTAATTTCTCGTTTCATCTTGATTTTGTTTACAGTAATTTAAAACTCTTTCTCTTCTCTCTCCTCTTCTCCTCGCTCGAAATCAACATCTAACAAGTCTTGTAGAATGTCATAGTTTAGAACAATAGATGAAGTTGTTTTTCCTTTTGTCTTCATTATTCTACGCATGGTAGGATCTTCAACTGACTCGTCAAAATCTTTCTGAATACGCATCCCTGAAGTGGTTTCAATTGATTCTTTCCATTGAAATCGAGTAGAACGACAGGCTCCAACCCATGCTTCATTACTTTGCAGATAAGCCATAAGCGACTGTTTGGTAAGAGCTTCGCGATAACCGATTGTTCGAGAGTACTCACGATAAACATTCTCTAAAGAAATGTGTAACAGACGCGTATCTGTTGGCTGTAAATCTTTTTGATATGTTTCTCTACCACGCTTTACCAGGGTTATCTTGCCAGGTTGTTCTATTTTAAAGTCTCGACCTTCCAAAACATGACCACTATCAATAAGATAGCCGATTGTAGAGAAGAACGTAAAGATTCTATTACTTGTAGAAATACTTTCAACCTGTTTTATTAGCTCCTCCTGGGCAATTTTTGCAAACTCATCAGTGGTGAATGGTAGCTTAATTGAGGTGTGATCTTCAATTAACCTTGAGGTGGCCATAAACATAGAGTAGGTGTTTAGAATCCTGGAGAGACCATCGCTATTAGTGATGGACGGGCGAACGCTATCACGGAGTTTTTTATACTCCGAACGCTGAATACGTGTGTAGTTTGCCTTGAAAACAGGGCGCAACTGGAGGACTTCGAGCAATATATTTTGCAGCCCAGTGCGCTGATGATCTTTTAATGTTTTGAAAATAGCATCTTCGTGATCGGTACGGTTGTCTTTTTTTGGAACAGGGCGAACAATAGAGCGATTGCCTAAGGAGTTATCATCTCGTTGCGGAGCTTCTTGTCCGCAAATAATGAGCGGTGAGTTAATTTCGGATGCATCGAGCTCTTTAGAGGTAGCGTCTTTACGCTTCTGTTTACCCTCGCCATCATACACCGCAGCCTTGAGGCCTTGAAATTTCACATCTTCTATTTGAACATCGTTGTACTCCTCCATTATTACGGGAATATCACGGTATTTCTCCATCAACGTAAACATTGCTGCTGCAGTACCTTGATTAAGGTTGAAAACAGGAGCTTCTGCAGCTTGGAATATAGAACGGATGGAATAGGCAATTTCCGATTTACCCGAACCAGTGGGGCCGATAAAGAACAAGCAGGTAAATATTCTATCTATATCGAAAATGTCGGAACGGAAAGCGCACATAAACATGTAGAGGATAGCCCACTTTCCATTGTGGTTTTCTTTGTAAACCTCGTCAATCAGATCGGCCCATTTCTCTAGCCCTATTGGGTTGGTTGGTTCGCGATACATTACAAATCTATCCAGGTAATACTTATCACTATTGCGGCGCTCATTCTCGTATATTTTGGAAAATGCAGGAATGTAGAAGTTTTCCTTTTTGTGAGAAACAAGCCCTAGATCATTTACCATCTGCAGTTGCCATTTGTCATCTTCTTTGTGATAGATCGCATTTGAGAACGCAAAGAAATCTTCACGGTGATAGCCATACATATGAAGCTCTACGCATCGAGTAAACTTAGCCTCCCATGACTCGTTAATAGAATCGAGGTAGCCTTGATTGCCGTTACTAAAGTACATATCTGTTTCGTTGGCAATACGCTGACGAAACGACTGCATGTTGATCATATCTTTGGAAACCCACTCCATATAAAATGGATGCGGCGTGCGACGCTGAGTTATCTCTACAACTCGTTTGTTTAACTCTGGGTCTTTGTCATAAATGTGCAAAAGTGGCTCTATGTGGAAATTGCCAACACGGTGAAATGTACCTTTTTGTTGAAATATATAAGCAACCTTGCGCTGCTTAGCGTCCAACAATGGGAAAAAGTTATGGTATTGATAAAGCCTGTACATTTCAGGATCCTCCTCCACGTATGAAGGAAGCTCTGAGGGATTAAAAGAAAACTGGCCATCATCTTCTTCTGGATTGAAGTCGTTCTTGAATTTCTTTTCAGAATTACGCAAGTCGATGTGTGGTTTTATAATCTCCTCGAGCGCTCCTTTGGTAACACCAAGCATAGCTGCGTAGTCTTTTGTTTTGATAGCTCGGGTAGTACTGTCGGCAAACGATATCATTTTAGCAGAACGCTCAATAGCTATTCTTTTCTCGCTGGCAATGCTGTCACTGTATTGTGAATAAAGCATCACGTAAAATTCGAGTAGGCTAAACAGCTCTTCCTTCTCAATCCTTTTAACTTGCACCTCGCTTGAGGCTTTATCAACGCTTTCATCGTGAGTGACAGTAACGGTTTTGATAGTAACATTAAATCCATTAGCCTGGAGAGTGAGCAAAAACTCGAGAATAGCAGGCTCCTTCAAATCATCGTCCAATTCGATTATATCAGCACAAACAATAACAGGCGAAATGCTTCGGAGTTCCTGGATATCGGCAGTGCTAGGCGTTCCGACTACATAAACAGTTGGATTCGCACCCCAATCATTGGAATAGATGGCAGTATCAGCAGTAACGGTGATTTCTTTGCGACCTTGGCCAACAAATTCTTTGGCA
>CAYTJC010000105.1:0-3022 GCA_964437875.1 uncultured Dysgonomonadaceae bacterium | reverse complement strand
TAGACCAGGATCGGTTGATTTGATAGGTGTTGGCTTTTTGGGAGTGTGCGATTGCTCTACAAGCTGTGTTAGCAAATCAGCATCGGCATTGAAGCGGACTGAAAGATTATTGATATAGTTGCTACGGTGTAACTTATCGGGAACCATGGCAATTGATTGAGCAATCAATTTTGTTACTTCTGTTTTGCGAATAGGATCGTTCAGTTCGTCATTGAAAACGGTATAGATGAATGTGATGAAATCTACCCTATGTTTAAGCAACCACTTATTGAACTCTTTTTTTCCTTTCTCCTTGATAAATGAATCGGGGTCGTGTTTTGCAGGCAGCAAAACTGCACGAACATTAAGGCCTGCAGATAGCAAAATATCAGTGTTGCGGATGCTTGCTTTAACACCTGCCGAATCACCATCGTAGAGTATGGTTACATTGTTGGTAAATTTGCGTATTGAATTGGCCTGAGTAATTGTGAGGGCAGTTCCGGAACCACAAACAGTATTCAGGTGATCGGCAGTGAACATGGCCACAACATCCATCTGACCTTCGACTAGAAAACACTCGTCTTTACTGATAATGTGCGTGCGAGCCTGATAAAGTCCAAACAAGACATCTCCTTTATTAAAGAGTGAAGTGTCAGGGCTGTTCATATATTTCACCTGGCTATCTTTACCCAAATCCCTGCCAATAAATCCAATAATATTACCAGACAGGCTGTGATATGGAAATGTAAGGCGATTAATGAATCGGTCATAGAGCTTGGTGTCCTTCTTGTTTGTTAGACCAACCTCTATGAGTGCTTTAGTTGCAAAACCTTTTGATGTGAGCGATTTGGTGAGACCCGTGAAGTTTTTGGGAGCAAAACCATAACCGAAATATTCAAGTGCTTTGATTGAAACATCACGCTCCTTAATGTAATCGACAATGGCATCACCAGAGCGATTTTCTTTAAAATATTCTTGACCTGCAGAAAGTGCTATTATTTGTTCTTCGCGCTGATTGAGTTGCTGACGCTCCTGTTCTGTCATTTCTTTTTCTGGAACATCGATATTGCATTCTTTTCCCAGCATCTTTACAGCTTCAGGGAAAGAAACATTTTCGTGCTTCTCTATAAAGGAGAAAATATTACCACCAGCTTGGCACCCAAAGCACTTCCAAATTTTCTTGGATGGAGATATAACAAGGCTTGCATCCTTGTCTTCGTGAAAAGGGCAAATAGCCTTGAAGTTGGCACCAGCCTTATTTATTTTTACATACCCGGCTATTACCGAAACTATGTTGGTAGCATTTTCTATATTGTCTATTACGTTTTGAGGAATCATATTTATATTAAATTCGGGATTAAACAATTCTAATTGCCTGTTGTACTCTATGTTTTCGACCGTGATGTTGAAATGATCTTTGAGGGTGTTGTACTCTTTCTCAGTTGGGTTTACTTCTCCTCGATAGAGCTTCCAAAACCTTATTTGAGACATCTGTACAGATCGATAAAACTCACGGTTTGGTTTGAAATAACGAGGGTTTCCGAAGCGAAGCTCAAGCAATTCAATAAGCAGATTAACCTTTACTTGATTGCGATAAGGCAGACGCTCGCGGATAATATAACACTTGACGGCCAACTGAGAACGATTGAAATGTTTTGCTAAATCGGGCAATGTCATTTTCTCGATATTATCCTCAAGGAATTGTTTGTCTTCGGGAGTCCATGATTTTTGTGTGTTCATACTGCAGTATGTTTTTGATGGGGTTGCAATGTTAAGTTAGTCTCCATTTTCAGTTTATTAAATGAGGTAAATGTTTCATTTAATGAATAGAAACCAGGGGCGTTATTTATAAAAAAACAAAGCGTCTTAATAAACATGTCCCTATTGGCTGCAATAACCAGATCATCGACCATGAACGATTCACCTTGTTTCATATCACAAACCTTGGAATACAGTCTTTCGATGTAGTTCCAAAATTCGGGGATGCCCATTTTGCTGCGATAAGCAAGAAGCTCACTATCATTGGAGAGTTTGTGAGAGGAATAATCTGTCTTCATTTTTTGTTTGTGTTTTTTAATCCCTATCATAATTGATAGGGGACTTATTGTTTTATATTGAAATTAATTAACGCTTATTTAAATGAGAATTAAATAAGCTGTTGTGGTGCTTGAGTATTAGCTTCGTATTTGATGAGCAACTCTAGAATAAGATCTACCATTAGATAAGGATCGTAGAAGTCTTTTCGAGTAAAGACCATAGTCCCATCAGCAGTAAACCTATGAACGGTGACTATTCCTGAATTATTTATATAGTCGGCATCCTTGGCAGCGAGAGGGATTGAGAATGTGATACCGATAAAGCCGTTTGCGTTGGGGCTTCGCTGAAGCACTGCAAATTCTTTGATGTTATTAATAAGAATCTGAGTTTGTCCGATCCCTACAGTTTTGTGCTGTAATTGTGTGATTACTGTCATGTTGATTGATTGTTAATGTGTTGTTATTTAATATTATTTGTGTGCCAATAGTCCACAAGCTCTGCAATGGAGTGTGTTTTTGTTTTTAAAAGGATGTTATTACGATGCTTGTTAACAGTGTGAGGAGATAAGCGTAACTTTTCAGCTATCTGAGTAGCTTCATAGTGACGAACTATTAATCTTAGCACCTCCTTTTCACGGTGTGATAGACCAGAATTGAAACTTGGACAACAGCATATGTTTTCCAACTTACACTCTCCACGAAGTGGACACTTTACTTCTTCAAACTGTAACATTCCTTTGTGATCTATGTCATGTGACAGTAAATCATAGTTGCCCATATTGCAACGGATGAAGCGCGAAACTATCCAATATTCGTAATTCAGTCTATTTAACTCTTTACGCGAATACTCTTTGCACAAAGCGACAAATGCTTCAGTGTAAAACGTGCGCATATATTCAAGCATAGATTGAATGAAATCGCGGTTCTCCCTACCTGTCTCAGCCAATTCGCGAACAGGCTTATTAAGGGGTTTAATCATAACGCAACCATCTGGGGTTGTGTACATT
>CAYTJC010000104.1:0-6609 GCA_964437875.1 uncultured Dysgonomonadaceae bacterium | reverse complement strand
ACTAATTCTGATTTATTCATAAGAAAACGATAATAAATTAAACATATAACATTAAGGCTTAGCCTTATCGAATGCCAAATATAGATTATAAAATGACAACTATCAAGAAAAAGGTGAAAAACTATCTCTAAATTCAAAAAAAAACCCAATAATGTCCCAAAACAAGGTGTTTAACGGATTTAATCTGTATTTTTGCTCTTCAAACACACAATAAAAACAACGAATGCTACAAGGTCGAACAAGTTTTATCAGTGGAATCCCTAAGGTCTGCAAAAATATCCTCATCATCAACATTATTGTTTGGCTTGGCCAAATGGTTCTCATGCAAAGAGGAATTGATCTGTCTGATCACTTAGGATTATACTATTTCGAATCGCCCAACTTTAGGATTTATCAATTCATAACCTATATGTTTCTGCATGACCCACATTCTTTTGGGCATGTCTTTTTTAATATGTTCGCCGTATTTATGTTCGGACGATTATTAGAACAAATATGGGGCCCAAAAAGATTTATAATCTACTACTTCATCACTGGAATTGGTGCTGCATTAATTCAGATGTTGGTAGTTGGTATCCGTATATACTCGGTAAAGAGTGGTCTTTCGTCAGGTGCAATATCTGATGTGTTGGCACAAGGAGGACAACTTTTAGAGCAAAATCTAAACTATACGGATGCTGCTAAAGGAGCCCTCAACTTACTAATGAACACCGGAACAATAGGTGCATCGGGAGCTGTATTCGGAATACTGCTTGCATTTGGTATGTTGTTTCCCAATATACCGCTCTATATAATTCCATTCCCATTTCCTATCAAAGCCAAGTGGCTGGTGATGCTATATGGTGCGTCCGAACTGTTTTTCGGGTTGGCTTATTTGCCAGGAGATAATGTTGCTCACTTTGCACACTTAGGTGGCATGCTTTTTGGTGTATTTATGATATTATACTGGAAAAAGAAAGACAGAGACAGAAATAAAAACAGATACGATGCCCAATATTTTAGATAATATAAAACGTACTTTCAATAAAAGCGATGTACTTATGAAGTTTGTTTTCATAAACATTGCTGTATTTCTTGCTATTCATGCAGTTGGCGTTGTAGCCACTCTGTTTAGGTTAGAATCGCTCAACCCTCTACCCTTCTTGGCAGTTCCTTCAGAACTCAACATGCTCTTGATTAGGTTTTGGACACTACTCACCTATATGTTTGTACATGTGGGGTTCATGCATATTCTCTTCAATATGCTTTGGCTCTACTGGTTTGGCAACATATTCTTGAGCTACTTTAATGATAGAACCCTTGGAAGCCTTTACGTAATAGGTGGATTTGCTGGAGCACTATTATACATTATAGCGTTCAACACCATACCCTATTATTTATACCTAAACCATACGGTGATGATTGGTGCATCGGCTTCTGTAATGGCAATAGTTATGGCTACAGCTTTTTACAGACCAAACACCACACTCAATCTTTTTCTGTTTGGACGAGTTAAAATAATTTACATAGCTCTTATTGTTTTCACCATTGATTTTTTCTCATTGAGCAATGGAGACAACCCAGGCGGACACGTTGCCCATATAGGTGGAGCCATTGCGGGATACCTTTTTGCAACACAATACAAAAAGGGAAAAGACTTCACCTTACCCATTAGTCGTTTTTTAGACAGGATAGCCAACCTGTTCAAAAAAAGAAAGCATAAAGGAGCACACAAAGTAGTTTACAAACGAACTGAAACTGATTACGATTACAACTACAGAAAAAAACAAGAATCAAAGAAAATAGATGCAATATTAGATAAGCTAAAACAATCGGGATACAACAGTTTATCTGCAGAGGAGAAACGCCAGCTATTTGATGCAGGCGACAAAAACTAAAGAAAACGTAGCTATTACTATGATACGAAAAATAATAAAAGCAATTGTTATTGCTCTCACTATTATATCCATATTTCTGCTTTTCTTATCTTTCCCCGCATGGTATGTATCGCCCACCCGAACTGCTTTTTTCTCATTCGCAGGATTTGTTTTTCCTATCATATTGCTGGCAAATATTACTTGCCTAATATTTTGGTTGTTTCTCAAAAAACGTAAAATTGCATTTATCATTGGCATTGCTCTAATACTATGCTATAAACCAATTACCTCATTCTTTCCCTTAAATTATAAGACTGAAACACCCCCAGAAAAAAACTTAAAAGTGCTTACCTACAATGTGATGGGATTTTTGCGTGAGTCGAGAAAAAACTCTGCTCATCCCCTTTTGGAATATATTGCCAAGACTGATGCAGACATTGTTTGCTTGCAAGAGTATATGATAAGCAAGACAGGAAAAACGCTTCTCACACAAAAAGATGTAAACAAAATACTCAATAAATATCCCTACCGATCTATTACTGGGCTTGAATACTCAGGTAAATACCACACGTATGGTCTTGCATGTTTTTCTAAATACCCAATTACAAGCACACGAGAGTTTACATTCAAATCGTCATACAACGGCTCTGCAGTTTACACCCTTGATGTGGATGGAGAAAGCTATTTGGTGGCAAACAACCACTTAGAATCCAACAAAATATCGTCGTCAGACAAAAAACTATATGGTAACATACTGGTAAAAAGAGATTCGCAGACGCTCACTAAAATAACGTCTAATATAAGAAAACGATTGGGCCGCGGATACAGCAAAAGAGCTATACAAGTGCAAACAATATCGGACTATATAGACCGACAAGAATATGACAAACTCATCATCTGTGGCGATTTTAATGACACTCCTATATCTTATGCCTACAAAAAAATGAAAGGCGATCGTATAGACGCTTATGTTTCAACAGGTTTTGGCCCTGGAATTACCTATTACGAAGACTTCTTTCTGTTCAGAATAGACTATATATTACATAGCAAGAACCTGAAATCATATAAAACAACAGTAGATAGAGTTAAATTTTCCGATCATTATCCTGTTTTAACCTACCTAACAGAACAATAGATTTTCTCATCATGTTGTTATTTGTTAGATTATACGTTTTGACTTATACCTTACAAATAAAGAATGTGCGTTCTCTTGCAATGCATACTCTTTTGACCAGTAAAATAGTATCAAGTTTACAGACTCAGATACTAACTGAAACATCTTGAAAAAAAAGAAAAAAAATCAATGACAACATTCAGCGTCCAAATCTTAGGCTGTGGCTCAGCTTTACCCACCACTTTGCACAATCCCTCATCTCAATTAGTAGATGTAAACGGGAAACTGTTTATGATAGATTGTGGCGAGGGAACGCAATTGCAAATGAGAAAGCTTGGTGCGCGGATGGGTAAACTTCACAGCATATTTATATCACATCTGCATGGCGATCATGTGTTTGGGCTTCCCGGTCTTATTTCGTCACTTGGTCTATTGGGTAGAACAGCAGAACTCACCATCTATGCACATCAAGAGATTGAGCAGTTTTTGAACCCTATACTCAGTTTCTTTTGCAAGAATCTTTCGTACAACGTTCGCTTGGTACTATTGAAGAGAAAAGGATACAATCTAGTTTATGAAAATAAATCAATTAGCATTTACTCATTTCCACTAAAGCATCGTATTGCATCCACAGGATTTCTAATCAAAGAAAAAGAGAAGATGAGACACATGAAACGTGAAATGATTGATTTTTACAAAGTCCCTATTCGCGAGATAAACAACATAAAATGTGGCGCAGATTTCACAACTTCAGAAGGAGAGCTAATACCCAATGAACGTCTTACCACACCAGCCAGCCCATCACGCTCTTATGCCTACTGTTCAGATACTGCTTATGATGAGTCGATAGTTCCACACATCAAAGGGGTAGATGTTTTGTATCATGAAGCCACCTTTAAAGAATCGGAGATAGTGAGAGCAACCAAAACAGCTCATTCCACCGCAAAACAGGCAGCCGAAATAGCTACACTTGCAGAAGTTAAGAAATTGGTTATTGGCCATTTCTCATCACGATATACTGATTTAAATCCATTGTTGGAAGAGGCAAAAGCTCTATTCCCCCACACGGAGTTGGCTTATGAAGGGAAGATAATAGAGCTTTAGATAGTGTTTGTATATAAACTGCAAATACGGTGTTAGACGTTATTCACCTCAACCACACGTTAGGTACAACAACTATCAATAATAATCATTTAGACTACTATTTCACTAAAAAATCAATAAAACGATAGTTATATCTCAAAGAAACTAATGATTTACTTAATTATTGAGCAGAAAGTTTCTATTTTTGTAATGTATTAAACAATAAGACTATTGCAGCAAACCCAAATAATAAAACCAATAAAATGAAAATAGCAATTGTAGGCATCAGCGGAGCTGTTGGACAAGAACTTTTGAGCGTATTGACCGAAAGGAACTTTCCGGTGGAAAGTTTAAAACTATTTGGCTCAGCCCGAAGTGCAGGGAAAAGATACACCTTTAGAGGAAAAGAGATAAGAGTAAAAGAACTGCAACACAACGACGACTTCAAGAACCTCGACATAGTATTTGTATCGGCCGGTGGTAGCATTTCTGTAGAATTTGCCGACACCATTACCAAGCATGGTGCCATTATGATTGACAATTCAAGTGCATTCCGTATGGATGACGATGTTCCGTTGGTAGTGCCTGAGTTAAATGCTGAAGATGCACTGACTCGTCCGCACAATATTATAGCCAACCCAAACTGCACCACCACACAATTGGTAGTAGCACTGAAAGCAATTGAAGATATTGCACACATTACCAAAGTGCATGTTTCTACCTATCAAGCCTCATCGGGTGCAGGTGCATCGGGCATGGATGAATTGAAAGAACAATATGCACAAATAGAACGTGGCGAAGAGCCAACTGTAAATAAATTTGCTTATCAATTGGCATACAACCTTATTCCCCAAGTAGATTCGTTTACAGACAATGGATATACCAAGGAAGAAATGAAGATGTATAACGAAACGCGGAAGATTATGCACTCCGACATCAAAGTTAGTGCTACTTGCATTCGTGTACCTGTATTACGCGCTCACTCAGAGTCTGTGTGGCTTGAAACAGAAAGGCCAATATCAATTGAAGAGGCGAAAAAATCTTTTGCTAACTCACCTGGAGTAATATTGATGGACAATGCTGAAAAACAAGAGTATCCAATGCCACTATTTTTGGAAGGAAAAGACGAAGTGTTTGTGGGACGTATCAGAAAAGATTTGACCAACGAAAACGGATTGACTTTCTGGTGCGTATCCGATCAGATTAAAAAAGGTGCAGCACTAAATGCTGTGCAGATTGCAGAGTATATAGTAGAAAAAGAGTTTCAGAAATATTAGTTCTTAACCACAGGTTAGAAATTATACATTTTGTAAAAAGAACATAAAGACGCATGGTTTTCTTAATGAAAGGCTTGCGGCTTTTATATTATGCCAATATTATATATTATTCTCTATCAAAGTGACTATATTATGTTTATGGCTCATCAAAATTTGCTAATGCCTAACACCGATTACGTAAAGACTGCCTTCAAGCCAACACCTTCACAAACCAATAAAGCAGAACTCCCAAGTTGATAAACTTAAGCACTATCCCCGTAAAGAAACCCAGGAATGCTCCCGAAGCATGTTTCAAAGCGGCTTTTATATGTGACCCCGACATCAATCCGCCTACCAATGCTCCCACAAAAGGACCAAAAAAGACGCCAATCGGACCAAACCAAAACCCAGCAACAAAGCCAATACCAGCACCCCACACCACCATTTTGCCACCTCCAAGTCTTTTAGTACTCCAGATGGGCAACAGATTATCGAGAATGGCTACTACCAAAGTGAACAAACCAATAGCTATAACTGCTGACCAAGAGAGGCGATAACCCAGAGAAGGAACAAATTTGAGAACCAACAAACCCAACCACGAAAGTGGAGGCCCAGGCAACACTGGCAATACAGAACCCACAATGCCAACAATGAGCAGTATAACTGCCAAAGAGATTAAGATAGACTCTAACATGAGTGAAAATTATAGTTAAATTGAGCGAAGAGTTGCCTTCAACAAGGATTCTTTAAAAGCGGTGTTTAATAAGTTTAGAAAACACTCCCGAAATTGATTCTAATCTATTTATGTTTTCTCAACACTCTGTGTGGCAACTCTCCATGACCCACAATCTCGAAAGGACAAGAGTCATAGGCTTTGTCCAACCAGTCTTGTGAGATTTCTGTTCCACAGTGGTAATGTGCAGTTTCATTTACACACAACACATTTCGCACCGTTGAGAGAATAGTTCCAATATCGTGCGAAACTAAGATAATACCCATGTACTCATTGATCTCATCTAAGATTTTATAAAAATTGGTTTCAAACAATTTATCTACATAAGATATCGGCTCGTCTAATATCAACAACACCGGATTGTCTATAATGGAACGCCCAAGCAGCACCCTTTGCAATTGTCCTCCCGACAATTCACCAATGGGCCTGTCCAACAAGTTGTCCACTCCCATTTTCTCAGCTACTTGCAACACTCTTTTTTTGTATTTTGCAGGAAGGGTAAACGAGGGCAACTTACTTTTCATCGAGAGCCCCGAAAGTATAACATCGTGCACAGTGATGGGGAAT
>CAYTJC010000103.1:0-6613 GCA_964437875.1 uncultured Dysgonomonadaceae bacterium | reverse complement strand
CTATTGCAAGCACAACGTGATTACTTTGGGGCTCACACATATGAAAGAGTAGATAAACCACGAGGCGAGTTCTTCCACACCAATTGGACTGGTAGAGGAGGAGATACTGCTTCTACAACTTATGAGGTGTAAAATTTAACGCAACAGCAATTTCTTGCTGAAATAACATAAACAAGGCATGCAAGATTACTACTCTTGTGTGCCTTTTTCATATCTTTTTTTTAGAGGGTCACAACACCTTGGCAAGTGGCGAGGAGGTTTACTATATCTTTAATCCTGCTTTGAGGCTTTGAACTTATAAAGAACGACTTGAATTGTTGAAATAGTTGAGAGTGTTAAGGGATAATCTGTTGTTATAAACAACTGACCATCAACCCCTCGTTGCAAACGAGAGGTAGAGAGAAGCACAAGTCAGAGACTTGCGCCAGCGAGCTCACTGCTCACTATTTACACACCCTACATCAGCTCTACCACTTTCACCCGCTGCCATCTTTTGTTTCAGTACATGCTTTTTTCAAAAGCCTACAACTGCTTCCTCTAAAAAGTCCATTCGTCAGAAGTTCTAGCTTCAGGCTTCACACTGGTCTTTATTTTCTTATCCGTTTTGTTTTGTACTCCAGCACCTTGATAATATTTGAGAGCTTCAGGCATGTGTTCGCGAATTTTGGCAATTCTATTTTGATCACTTGGGTGAGTGCTCATCACTTCTAGAGGAGCGCTGCCTCCCGAAGCTTGCGACATTCTTATCCAAAAATCTTCGGCCGCTCGTGGGTCATATCCTGCCATTGCCATAAATATCAAGCCCAATTCGTCGGCTTCATATTCATGTTTGCGAGAATAGGGTAGCATTACACCATATTGACCACCCACTCCAAAAACAAGCCCCCCTATTTGTTGAGCCACAGCGTTATCACCAAGTAGCCCTCCAGCTATTTGTCCCCCATATTGCAATGCCATTTGCTGACTAATGCGTTCGTTGGCATGTTTGGCCACAGCGTGAGCAATCTCGTGTCCCAACACTATCGCCAACCCAGTTTCATCTCGTGTAATGGGGAGCAAACCTTCATACACCACAATTTTTCCACCTGGCATACAAAATGCATTCACATCTTTGCTTTTCACTAAATTAAACTCCCAACTAAATTTTTTCAATTCAGATTCAAATCCGTTATTTCTATAAAAAGTTTCAACAGCAGTAGCTATTCTTCTACCCACCTGCTCAACTTGTCGGGCTTGAGCTGTATTTTTCTCAACTGGTGCACTGTGTATAAATTCTTGGTATTGCTGCAAACTCAGAGTTAAGACCTCTTGGTCTGGAACTAACAATAATTGTTTACGACCTAATATTGGCACACTGCCACATGCTTGAAGCATTAGAGCCAAAACAGAAACAAGAAGCGTATATTTCAATGTTTTGAAAGTCTGATTTTTAGAATTAGATGTTTTCATAATTAAGAGTTTATATTTTTTTTGCAAAGGTAATATTATAATTGAAATTAGATTTGTTGTATAGCTTAAACAAAAAAGGAGTGAAGAGGTTTAATACAACCAAAAATATTTTAATTCAAATAGCCACTTCACACCTCATATCTTGTTTGCATATCACATCAAAAATAAATACCTTTGAACGATTTTACAATTTTAATTATTCCAGATGTATGAAAAACGATCAATTTGGAATGCCATATCATCTTATTTTTTTGTTTTTCAATTATAAAACTATATGTCCTCTAAAGATTTAGATAAGGATGGTATCGATAACGTCGATAACGAATCCGAAAATGATAACATTAAAGATAATTCTGACCGCAAGACCACGACCGGCTCAAAGTTTGCACAAAAAATTAGCGATGATGCACCGTTAAACTTAACGAAGATGTATCAAGACTGGTTTCTTGACTATGCCTCTTATGTAATTTTGGAACGTGCAGTTCCACATCGCAACGATGGCTTGAAACCAGTTCAACGACGCATTCTCTATTCGATGAGACGAATGGACGATGGCCGTTACAATAAGGTAGCCAACATTATTGGTAACACCATGCAGTTTCACCCACATGGTGATGCTTCTATTGGCGATGCACTGGTGCAACTGGGCCAAAAAGATTTACTGATAGATTGCCAAGGAAACTGGGGAAATATTCTCACAGGCGATGGTTCTGCTGCCCCTCGTTACATTGAAGCAAGACTTTCGAAGTTTGCCTTAGAAGTATTGTTTAACAACAAAACTACAGAGTTTAAAAACTCTTACGATGGCAGAAATCAAGAACCAATAACACTCCCTGTCAAGTTCCCATTGCTTTTGGCACAAGGTGCCGAAGGTATTGCTGTGGGACTTTCCTCACGAATATTGCCACACAACTACAATGAGCTGTGCGATGCTGCAGTTGCATACCTAAATGATGAGGAGTTTCAGCTCTATCCCGACTTCCTAACTGGTGGTTATATAGATGTGGAACGCTACAACGATGGTGAGCGTGGTGGTGCAGTAAAGGTACGAGCAAATATTACCAAACTCGACAACCGTACACTTGTCATAAAAGATATACCGTTTGGTAAAAACACTGCCTCTATTGTTGACTCAATTCTGAAAGCCAACGACAAGGGCAAGATTAAGATTCGGAAAGTAGATGATATTACTGCTAAAAATGTAGAAATACAGATACAGTTAGCCGCGGGTGTATCGTCCGATAAAACAATAGATGCACTCTATGCATTTACAGATTGCGAAATAAGCATATCATCCAACTGTTGTGTAATTGAAAACGACAAGCCACACTTTTTAAATGTGAGTCACTTGCTTCGTAGTTCAGTTGACAATACGAAAGAGCTTTTGCGTCAAGAGCTACTTATCGAAAAAAACGAAAAGGAAGAAGCGCTTCTTTTTGCATCTTTAGAACAAATATTCATTGAGCAACGTAGCTATAAGGACAAAGAGTTTGAAAATGCTAAAAGCATGGACGAAGCTATTGAGCATGTAGATTCACGTTTGGCACCCTATAAACCATCTTTTATAAGAGAAATTGATCATGACGATATTTTGCGATTGATGGAGATAAAAATGGCGCGCATTCTTAGGTTTAACTCTGAGAAAGCCGACGAAATTATAGCAAGATATAAGACACAAATAAAAGAGATAAATCATAAACTAGAGAACTTGGTGGACTATACCATCTCGTGGTTTTTGATGTTGAAAGAGAAGTATGGCAAAGATTGGCCACGCCGCACAGTTATTCGTAGTTTCGAAACCATCGAAGCATCAAAAGTTGTAGAGGCCAACGAGAAACTATATATCAATCGCGAAGAAGGTTTTATCGGAACATCGCTCAAGAAAGATGAGTTCATAGCCAACTGCTCACAATTGGACGATGTAATTGTCTTTTTTAAAGATGGCAAGTACAAAGTTGTCAAAGTGAGCGATAAGATGTTTGTTGGTAAAAACATTCTGTTTGCCAATGTATTCAAACGCAATGACAAGCGGACCATCTACAATGTCATTTACAGAAGCGGAAAGCTCACTCCACACTATATCAAGCGTTTCGCTGTTCAAGGAGTAACACGTGATAGAGATTATGATTTAACACGTGGCAAACCAGGCTCCAGAATTGCTTATTTTAGTGCCAATCCCAATGGAGAAGCCGAAACCGTGAAAGTATATCTGAAGCCTAAACCCCGTTTACGTATTCTCACCTTCGAGAAAGATTTCAGCGAAATTGCCATTAGAGGTAGGGGAGCAATGGGCAACATTCTCACCAAATCGGAGGTGCACAAAATAACATTGAAACAAAAAGGAGTCTCCACATTGGGAGGGCGCAAAGTTTGGTTCGACTCTGATGTGCTACGTCTCAACTACGACGAACGAGGTATCTACTTAGGAGAGTTTCATGGAGAAGACAGAATATTAGTTGTTCTTAAAAACGGCGATTACTATACAACCAACTTCGACTTGACCCAACACTTTGCATCCAATATACTCAGAATAGAGAAGTTTAAACTCGAAAAAGTATGGACCGCTGCACTTTACGATGCAGATCAAAAATACACCTATTTAAAGCGATTTACTTTTGAAGACTCAGAAAGAACACTGAATTTTATGAGCGATAATCCTGAATCGAGGCTCTACCTGTTGTCAGACGTTTACTATGCGCGCATAAAAGCACTGTTTGGTGGCGAAGACGATTTTAGAGATCCCATAGAGTTAGAAGCAGATGAGTTTATCGGAATTAAAAGCTATAGAGCCAAAGGAAAACGAATCTCTAACTATCAAGTAAAATCAATAGAAGAGCTTGAGCCATTGCGTTTTCCTGAAGTAGAAGAAGAGGAAGTGTTAGGTTCTAAAAAAATAGAAATAAGTGCAGATGATGAAGAGTCTGACATGGATGACGAAGGCAAAAGTCAAGACGATATTAGAGACGAAATAAACGGACAGATGAAATTGTTTTAATATTTCTCTATAATAAACCTTTTGTTAGCTTCGCTTACCAGAAAAAAAAAGACTTATGAGTGATACATCTAAAGCCGTTACTATTTAAAGCATAGTATGGCCATTAAAATTAAAGAGGGAATGACAAAAAGATTTTTTATTGGAGTATTACTCATGTTGAGTGCTGCTAATGCAATGTTAGGACAGGCTATGCCTGAGGCTCCAATAAAAAAAGTAGTCAATCAGTCCACTCTCATTGGGGTAGGCTCAATGATTCTGACCGACACCTACTTATCACCCCTCAAGTATGATGGGCTCACACTCTCTCTTTTGCACGAAAGGTTGAATGCCACCTCACTATTTAAAAATAAACTGCTTTTACAACAACAGTTCTTTCTACAATGGGCATCTACCAACAACCCCGTCAATAACGCTAAAACCTACTACGGCAATATCGATTATCATTTGCATAGTTTTTACCCTCTGTTCCAAGCAAACTCTTTTAGGCTACTTGGAGGCGCTGGTGCTGATATGTCGCTCGGTGGAATCTATAATATCCGCAATAGCAACAATCCAGCACAATTAAAAACTTCGGTCAACTTGAATGCCTCTTTGCTTGCCTTCTATAAATGGAAACTGCTCACACTGCGTTGGCAAGTAACATCTCCATTGTTGGGAGCCTACTTTTCTCCTCAATATGGACAATCCTATTACGAGATATTTGTTTTGGGCAACAATTCTGGCACAGTTCACTTTGCCACACCTGCCAATCAGAGAGGACTAAGGCATTATATTACTGCCGATTATCCAATTGGTAGTCTTACACTACGTGCAGGATATTTAAGAAATTACTACCGCACCAAAACCAACAACCTTATCACCTCTATCTCTTCCCATCAGTTTATGATAGGACTCGCATTTGAGTCTCTCAGCTTCGGGAGAAGAGAAGTTGATGAAACCCAATGGCTTAAAAGTGTGTACAACGATTAAAAATAAAAACAATATATTAATATGAAAGTAACCTATGATTTCGATCAACTAATAGATCGAAGCAACACCAACTCTGTAAAAACAGATGCTTTAGAAACAGTCTTTGGTAGTAAAGACATTATTCCGCTTTGGATAGCCGACATGGATTTCTTGTCTCCCCCTCAGATTACTGAGGCTCTTAAAGAACGCTCTGAACACGGTCTTTTTGGTTATGTACAGTCTGACGATGCTTATTTCAGCTCTATTATCAACTGGCTAGAAACCAAGCATAGTTGGTCTATTAAAAAAGAAAATATAAGTTTTGTACCAGGTGTTGTAAAAGGGTTTGCTTTTGCTATTGATGCATTCACAGCTGACAATGATAAGATTATAATTCAGCCACCAGTATATCCTCTCTTCAAAGGTACTACCGAAGGTTTAGACCGTGAAATTGTGAACAACCCTCTTATTTTTGAAGATGGACAATATTACATGGACTTCGACAACCTGCGTGAATTAGCAAAAACAGGATGCAAAATGCTCATTCTTTGCAATCCGCAAAACCCCAGTGGTCGTATTTGGACAAAAGAAGAATTAAGCGAATTGGCCGAAATCTGTTATGACAATGATATACTTGTTGTTTCAGACGAAATTCATGCCGACCTGGCATTGCCAGGACACAAACATGTACCCTTTGCAACAGTTTCTGATAAAGCTGCTCAAAACAATATAACATTGATGGCTCCTAGCAAAACTTTCAATATTGCTGGTGTAGTAAGCTCATTTGCAGTAGTTGAAAACAAAGAAATCAGAGAGAGATATTTTGGTTATCTCAATGCCCGACAGTTGAACGAAGGTACAATCTTTGGATATTTAGCTGCACAATATGCCTATGAGTATGGCCAAGAATGGTTAGATCAGGTTTTAGTATATATTCAGAAGAACATTGATTTTGTTGATGACTATTTAAAAAAGAATATACCCCAAATTAAAGCAATCATTCCAGAAGCCTCTTTTTTAATTTGGCTCGATTGTCGCGACTTAAATTTATCGCAACCTGAATTGGTAAACTTTTTTATTCATAAAGCAAAGCTAGGCCTCAATAGTGGCACAATGTTTGGCAAAGAAGGCGAAGGATTTATGCGTTTAAATGTGGGATGTCCACAAATTACTCTTGAAAAAGCACTCGATAATTTAAAAAAAGCAGTAGTTTTGTGAAAC